>JANQER010000448.1 GCA_028278255.1 Elusimicrobiota bacterium
GAAATCATTGATTTAAGTGTGGACACATCTGATTTGGCGGATGGCGCTGTGACAAGCGGGAAAATTCTTGACGGGGAAATAGTAAATGATGATATTGCCCCGGGCGCGGATATATCGCCCGGCAAGATCAATGGCGGGAGTTTTCAAAATGAAACTTATACATTTCCCAATAAAATCACATTGTCCGGCGGAGCGAATTTAACAGGCGGCACAACGGGCGGGGCCAATGCCATAGATTTCGGTCCGGGAGATCATGACCATCTCACAGCCATTCATGTGTCCACATTAACCGCAGGCGCCGGCAGTGACGCGGATCATTTGCACACACATCCGGCTTTGGTGGATGATTTGCACGCAGCCACGCATGATCCTTTGTCCGGCGGTGATCCTGTGGATGATTACTATTTTTCCTTGCACGGTTCGTCTAAAACCGTGTCCACGATGCATACCTTTAATCCTGCAGTGCCGGGCGCGCCATTTGTCTTGGGCGCCAATGCCCAGGGCGAGTTGATTCCCGGGTTAAATGCTGACCGTTTAGACAACAGGCATGCAGCAGATTTTTCTGTGAACACGCGTGCCCTGACTGCAGGCACAGGATTGAACATCACAGCCGGCACAGGTGAACTTACCCAAGACATGACATTTTCTATTCACACCAGCACAGTGCCTCGGAAAAATGCAGATGAATCCATCACAGGGGAATGGACATTCAGCAATTTGGCAGATACGAATTTTCCCAATGGCCGATGGAATACAGCCGGCAATGTGGGCATAGGCACAGTGTCCGGATTGGGCACGTACAGATTGAATGTGAACGGCCGTTTGAATGCTTCACGCGTGTGTTTGGAAAATGACAGTGTGCCTTGCAGAAATGTGTGGCCTGAAGACAGTCCATGGGTGTCTGGCGGAGGACATATCTATTATGACAGCGGAAATGTGGGTATGGGGACCAATGCGCCGGCATATGCCTTGGATGTGGATGGAGACATTAGAGCAGAATCAGGCTTGTGTCTGAACAATGACTGCCGCACTTTTTGGCCTTGGCAGATGGATGCAGAAGGGATTTCATTCCCATCAGCTATTGGCAATGTGGGTATAGGCGGGACGCCTGTGAGCGGGGAGAGGCTGCTGGTTGTTGGGACAATGACAGTGACCGGAGATATGTTGGCCGCGGATTTTAACGGCGCCGGCGCCAATGTGACCAATTTGGAGGCAGGAGATTTTACAACAGGGATCCTGCCCATTACTCGCGGCGGAACCGGCGTGGGATCATTCGCAGCAGGCAATCGTTTGATTACCTCGAATCCGGCTGGGGATGGATTCATGGCTTCTGCCGTTGAAGAAAATAATATTGCCACAATCACTTTTGCTATTGGCAGGTATGTGAACAGCAATATTCTTGAACTCACAGGATTGACAACATCTTTGACCCATGCACAAGGCGGCACTGGGGCCAATAATATGGCCAATGCCAGAAGCAATTTGCTGGCTGTGCCCACAAGCCGAACAGTGACAGGGAACGCATCTGCGGGATTGGCCGGAGGAGGAGATCTCTCAGCCAATCGCACGATTTCCTTGAACACAAGTGGTTTGCTGTCCGGGTGCGGTGATGCCATATCAGGCAAGGTGTATTGGGATGGCGATCAGTTTCATTGCGGCGCAGACGGAAACAACAGCGGCGCTATCACAGGCAGCGGCGCACAAGATTTATTGGCTGTGTGGGATGGCGCAATGAGTTTAACCAGTGTGAGTGGTTTATCCCTGAGTGGCACCACATTCACAGTGCCGGGAGATTTGGTGTTAACAGGCACAATGGACGGAGCCTATATTGAAGATAACACCATAGACGGGTCTGAGATCAGATATAACACGATTACACCAAATGATGTGTCTTTTAATTATGCCGGTTCAAGCAGCAAAGGCGGTGCTGCAACAGGTTTGTCCTGCTCAGGTGCGTGTGTGTCAAGCAGTGAAGTTGATTTTAACTATGCCGCGGCAAGCAGCAAAGGCGGTGCAGCCACAGATTTGGCCTGCACAGGGGCCTGTGTGTCAAGCGGAGAAGCCAATTTTAATTATGCACAATCAGACATTAAAGGCGGTCCGGCTTTGGGTTTGGCTTGCACAGGGGCCTGTGTGTCGTCATTTGAAGCAGATTTTAATTATGCCGCATCAAACAGCAAAGGCGGCGCTGCCACTTCTATCTCTTTGAGTCCTGCGCCTGCACTCTGTCCCTCAGGACAATATGCCACTGGGATTGATGGTTCAGGAAATGCAGTGGGGTGTACAGGTGATGCCACGGATGATACGGTTTCTGCTTTTGAACTTAATGGATTGTTTTCTTCTGGCGTGGGAATACTTTGGCGGATAACTTCAGCCAGCTATTCCACAGTGGCTGACAATAGTTCTTCATGGAACACAGCGTATAATTGGGGAAATCATGCTGGATTATATGCGCCTGTTGATCACACCCATGCATTTCTGCCGCTTTCAGGGGGATTGTCGAATAAAGTGAATGGCAATTTATATGCGCCTAGGGTGGTTTCTGCGGATGGTTCTAATCAGGTTCGTATGTTTGTGAACGGCTCGTTTAATGACCTGGACAGCTTGAACCTGCCATTGAGTTTTAATCACAGCGGCAGCCAGGATGTTTTAATTAATGCAAGCGGGAATGGGTATATTGGGATTGGTACATCTTCGCCTTATCGAAGATTAATGGTGGTGTCAGGCCATGATGAGCCTTTTCGGGTGACTTACGGAGGGAACCTGGTTTTTGGAGGCTCCACATCAGGCGCGCTGACGACATTTGTGTTGAATCGCAATGTGCTTGTGACGCATGGCTTTACCGTTAATGGAACAGCGTCTGGGAGTTACAAGCCTTTTGTGATTGATCATCCCTTAGACAAAGAGAACAAGAAACTGGTGCATACGGCTTTAGAAGGTCCTGAGATCAGTGTGTTTTACAGAGGAAGAGCTGTGCTGAATAAGGGAAAGGCTCAGGTTATTCTGCCAACGTATTTTGAAACACTCACCAGGAAAAACAATCGCACAGTGTTGTTAACATGTATAAACGGCGATTCGCCATTGTACGTGTCAAAACGCGTGAAAAACGGAGAATTTGAAGTACAAACAACAAAGGATGGCAATCCTTCACAGGAATTTTATTGGGAAGTCAAAGCCGTGCGAGCAGATGTAGAACCGTTGGTGGTGGAAAGAGATAGATAGTAGGGGCGGACCTCTGTGTCCGCCCGATGAAAAGTTGTAGGGGCGGGGTTCTCCCGCCCGAAGAAAAGAAGGTGATGGAAATGGGGTCTGAAATGAAGGATTGGAACAAGATTTTTCAATCAAAAATCAAAAATCAAAAATCAAAAATTTTTGACATCTGCCTCTTTGCCCTTTTGTTTATTGCTTTGAGTGTGCTGAATGTACGGGCTGTTGTGCCAGGGGAACTCATGTACCAGGCCAAACTGGCTGACAACGTTGGAAATCCTTTGAATGGCGCGTACAATATCCAGTTCAGAATTTATGATGATCCTTTGGCCGGCGGAGAATTGTATGACAGCGGCGCAACAACTGTGACAGTGTCCAATGGCGTGTTCAATGTCATTATTGGATCTGCGCCGGCCATGACTGAAATTCCCAGAAGCCTGTTTCAAAATACACATCCCAATGGCTTGTGGCTGCAAGTGACTGTGCAAGGCACGGATTTGGCGCCCAGACAAAAACTCGTGGCCGCGCCTTATGCCTTGGCTGTACCCGCCAATAGTGTGGGCAGCGCTGAAATCAGAGACAATGCCGCTGGCGTGAACACACCTGATTTGGCTGATGATGCTGTTGCAAGCGCTAAGATCAATAATGGAGAAATCACCAATACGAATATCAGTCCCAGCGCTGACATCTCTCCCAACAAGATCAATGGTGGGACGTTCCAAGCTGAATCATATGCATTTCCTGATACAGCGGCATTTTCAAATGGGTTCAATCTTAACAATGGCACAGCCGGAGGAGCCAATGCCATTGATTTAGGGACTGGTTCAGATGATGATGTGACAGCGGCTGATGTGTCTGTGTTAACAGGCGGTCCAGCCAGTAATGCGGATGCATTGCACACCCACACCGGTTTGGATACGCCGCCGCACGCAGATTATCATGCACCGGCTGCACTGGGCGGAGGCAATCCATTGGAAGATTATTATTTGTCTTTAAACGGCGCTCCGGGCATAGTGTCCACAGTGCATGAATTCAATCCCGCGATTTCCACAAATCCTTTTACATTGGGACATAATGCGCAAACACAACTCATTCCACATTTACACGCGGATTTATTGGACGGCCAAAGCATGGATTCTTTTGCCTTAAGCAGCAGATTGGTCAATGCAGGCATGGGATTAACAGGCGGTGGTGATTTAACGCAGGATCGTGTGTTGTCAGTCAATCAAAGTGAAGTGCCTTTGAAATGGGCGGATGAAACCATTGCAGGCGGATGGACATTTTCTTCAATAACCAATTTCCCAGGTACAGGTGTATGGGACAGCAATGGCAATATGGGCATTGGCACAACAGCGGATTTAGGCACGTACCGGTTAAATGTGAATGGTGATTTATACACCAATTCAAGCCTGGATATAGACGCTTCCAGAGACACTTGGCCGATTCCCAGTACATGGACCGTCAACACAAGTCCTGATTATCTGTATTATGATATTGGCAACAGCGTGGGCATTGGGTTTGATACTTTGCCAGCCTCATTGTTGCAGGTCAATGGCCAAATCAACAGCACAGGTTATTGTTTTAACAGCAGCATGGCCAATTGCCGGACCAGCTGGCCCTGGACCGTGTTTACGGATATTCCCGGTCCTGGCTTAAACGGCATTTACTTTTCAATGGGCACAGGCAATGTGGGCATAGGCGACACCGCGCAGGAAGATATTCGGTTGTATGTCAATGGCAATGCCCAAGTGACCGGACAAATGGATGGGGCCAATTTGTTTGGCAATGGGTCAAATCTGACTAATTTGGATGCAGATAACATAGATGCCGGGATTCTGTCTTTTGCTCATGGCGGCACAAATGCCAATGCGTATTTGCCCAATAAAATAATCATGACCAATGCAGGAGGAACAGCCTTAACGCATCATGCTGTATTGTCGTCAACAAATGTTGTGGCCATGAATGGCAGCGGTCAAAACAGCAGTATATTGAGGTTTGATAATTTAACAATACCTTTGTCTATTGCGCAGGGCGGTACAGGGTCATCTGATCCTTATGAAGGCAGGAACAATTTGGAAATGGTGGCCAGCACCACCACTGTTCATGCAGGGCCGGGATTGACCAATACACAAGCGGATCTTTCCAATGACAATGTCATATCTGTTGACACCAGCGCGAATATGACTGACTGCAACAACAGCATGACCAGAAAAGTGTGGTGGAATTCTGATCATTTGGAATGTGCCAAAGACCAGGGGTCTGATGCGCCCATTACAGGTGACGGCAGTCAGGATGCAGGTGAATTGGCCGTGTGGAACAGTGTCTCAGAGCTGACCGGTGTCACTGATTTGACTTGGGAAGGAGCTCCTGCCAACACTCTGACGCTTCCGGGAAATCTTGAGTTGTTAAACGGAGGAAGAATGTCCGGGGATTCAATCGAAAACAATTCGATCAGGGGAAGCAGAATCATCAATGGGGAAGTGCTATCCGCCAAAGTTTCCTTTAATTATGCGGGTTCCAGCAGTAAAGGCGGAAATGCTCAAAATTTAAGCTGTACGAATTGTGTGTCTGAGACTGAAGTGTCTTTTAATTATGCCGGATCCAGCAGTAAAAACGGAGGCGCTTCAGACTTGACTTGTACAACTTGTGTGTCCGGCAATGAAGTGTCTTTTGGTTATGCGCTTTCTTCCACCAAGGCAGGAGCGAATGCAAGTGATTTAAACTGCGTAGATTGTGTAGAGTCTTCCGATGTGGATTTTTCATACGCAGGGGCATCAAGCGAGGGAGGGGCGGCTTTGTCCATGGCCATTGGAACGCCCGGTACATGTGCCGGACTGTATGCCAGGGGAATTGATTCTTCAGGTGATGCAGCGATCTGTACAACAGATTTAAGAAATGACACAGTGCAAGCCAGTGAGTTGTCAGCGCTGTTTACAAACAATGGCATTCTTCGTCGGACAGCTTCCGGCTTTGGTTCAATCCCTTATTCTGATTATTCTTCCTGGAACAATGCGGTGTCCTGGGGCGACCATTCTGGCGCAGGGTATGCAGATGTTTCTCATTCCCATACAGGATATCTGCCATTGACCGGCGGGTCTCTCACAGGAAATCTCATAGGGACTGGCTTTATTGCCCATAACAATGCCGCACGTTATGTGGAAATGGGGAACAACAGCGGCAGCGGTTATAACTTTATCAACAGCGTGGGAAGGGCTTTGACCATAAATCATTTCGGAGCACAAGACACATTTATCAATGCTCTGGGCGGCAGTAATGTGGGCATTGGCACCACATCCCCTCAATCCAAATTGCATGTCCGCGGGTCCGGCGGAACAACCAATCTCTTTCTCGTGCAGTACGGGGGTACTGATATTTTTAGAGTGACGAACAGTGAAATCTATTTTACTGAAATTTTTCGTGTGGAGGGCCATGCCACAGTCAACGGCGCTGTTAACGCAGTTGTCAAGGCTTTTGTCATTGACCATCCCTTAGAGCCTGAGAAAAAAGAGCTTGTTCATTCTGTGGCTGAAGGCCCTGAAATCAGTGTGTTTTACAGGGGCGAAGCCAGACTTAAAAATGGGAAGGCTGTTGTGACACTGCCTCATTATTTTGAAGCATTGACAAGAAAAGAAAACCGGTCTGTGATCCTCACATGTGTGGACACCTATTCGCGTATTTATGTGTCAGAAGAAGTTGAGAATGGGCGGTTTGAAGTCAGCACAATCCCAGAGGGCAACCAAGATCAATCATTTTTTTGGGAAGTCAAAGCCGTACGAGCTGATATAGATCCGTTGGTGGTGGAAAGAGATAAATAGTCGTAGGGGCGGGGTTTCCCCGCCCGAGGAAAAGAAGGTGATGAAAATGGGGTCTGAAATGAAG
>JANQER010000024.1 GCA_028278255.1 Elusimicrobiota bacterium
GTCATCATGCCATTGATGTCTTTTCCAACCTTGCATTTTAATGACATGCAGGTCTGTGTGAAAATGGAATTTTTCATTAAAATAAAGTGCGAGTTCTCCGCAGGTCATTCCATGGCGCACGGGCAGCGGGAAAAGCCCGACAAAAGAGGAAAAAGCCGGATGAGGCAGGTTGCCTTCCAGCGTGATGCCTCCCAGGGGATTGGGGCGGTCCAGGATGACAAAAGGGAGTCCTTTTCTGGCGGCCGCTTGCATGAGGAGCGCCATGGTCCAGATGAAAGTATAGTACCGCACGCCAATATCCTGCAGATCAAAGACCAGAACATCGCAATGATTCAGTAATTTTTCCGGCGGTGATATTTGGTCCCCATACAGGCTGTGAACCGGGAGTTGTGTTCCTGTGTGGGAGGAAGAGGGTACTTTGACTTGATCCTGCAGCGCACCACACAGCCCATGTTCAGGCGCAAAAAGAGCTTTCAGTTTTATGCCGGGTGTTTGGGAGAGAACTGTAATGGCGGGTTGTAAATGCCGTGTCACTGAAGCCTGATGCGCCACCAACCCGATTTTTTTGCCGCGCCAAGGGCCGGCTTTTTTGTCTATAAACACATCCAGTCCGAATTTTGGTGTCATGGATATAGGATATAAAAAAAAGAGTAATCGGTAACCGGGAAAGGCGAGGTTTTTTTGCCAATCACTGATTACTATTTATTGTTGCTGTTTTTTGTCTTGTCAGTTTTTTCATTTAGTTGTATTATACCGCCAAACCGTTTTGATAATTGAAATGAATTTTTTATTTTGACCGGTGACTGATGACCCGCTAAAATGGGGAGGTTGTTTTTATGGCGCAATTAAAATTTGGGACCGACGGCTGGCGCGGCCTGATCGCAGATGATTTTACTTTTGAGAATGTGCGCCGTGTGGCGCATTCTTTGGGCAAGGCTTTGCCTGATCAGTCTCATGTGGTGATTGGCTATGACCATCGTTTTTTGTCCGCAGATTTTGCCCATGAAGCCGGCAGTGTGCTGGCTGTTCAAAAACATAAAATCACGATGCTGTCTCATCCGGTGACATCGCCTGAGGTGTCTTTGGCTTTGCAGAAGCTGCGTTGTGCAGCTGGTGTGATGATCACAGCGAGCCATAACCCGCCTTTATACAATGGGTTTAAAGTAAAGCTTCCGCCAGGCTGTTCAGCGGATGCGGCTTTCACCAGACAATTGGAAGGGCTTATTCCTTCATATGCGGCACGTGCGTCTGAGGTCCCTGCGTTTAGAACATATTCTCCGGATAATGATTATGTGGCGTTTCTTATGTCAAAGCTGGAAAAACGTTATTGGCGCAACGGGCGTTTTCCTTTGGCAGCAGACAGCATGTACGGTTATGGCGGAAAGCTATTGGAGAAAATATTCGGCAAAATGGGAATCAAAGGGATTGTGATCCATGCGGAGAAAAATCCTCTTTTTGGCGGATGTTCTCCGGAACCGATTGAAAAAAATTTGGGGCCGTTGAAAGAAGCTGTTGTCAAAGGCAAAGCGCCTCTGGGCATAGCGGTTGACGGGGATGGCGATCGGCTGGGGATTGTGGATGAAAAAGGCCGTTATTTAACCCCTCACCAGGTTTTTCCTTTGATCCTTCTTCATCTTTTGGAGAACCGGCATTTAACAGGCCGGGTCGTTCAATCGGTTTCTCTGGGGTATTTGTCCGAACGGATTGCCAAGAAATTCGGCCTTGATCTTGTGTTTGTGCCTGTGGGTTTTAAATATGTCGTGGAGAAAATGCGCGAGGGAAAAGTTTTGCTCGGCGGAGAAGAATCAGGCGGTTTTGGCGTGGGGCATTGGGGTTTTGAGAGAGACGGCCTTTTGTCAGGGCTGTTGTTGGCTGAACTTGTTTTGTGCAAGCGAAAGCCTCTTTCTGTTCTTTGTAAAGAAATGGAAGCCAGTTTTGGTCAGTCGGTTTTTATGAGACAGGATTGTCCTGTTCGATCAGCTGTGTCCAATAAAAAGGCCTGGGCTGAGTTTTTGGTCACTCGCTTGCCTAAAAAAATAGCTGGAATCAAGATTCGCCGTTGCGAAACATTAGATGGTTTGAAAATTATTTTAGAAGATGAGTCATGGCTTTTACTGCGACCGAGCGGTACAGAGCCTCTTATGCGCATTTATGCTGAGTCTCCATCACAACAAACAACAGCACAATTGCTGAATAAAGCGCAGGATTTTTCTTCCATTAAAGCGCCTCAGCAGCCTTCTGAGTAGTATAAAAAATCTCCCTAAATAAAAAATACCTTGAAAGATAAGTTTTTGGATATATACTTATTCTTTAAGTCTGTTTAATTATAATATGTCGCGCTGCTGAGGGGCACGGCAGAATTTTATTACGTCGGAGGATTGGTCTTTGTTGGCCGTTGGTCAGAAGATCCTCCGTTTTTTGAGGTTTTTTGAATGCAAAGGGATTCGCTTCTGAGTTTTTCTCCAAACACTGCATCCGGACGCATCGGGAATATTTTCCTTTCATTTCTTGGGCCTGTGGGCCTTCCGTTTTTTTCATTCATCATTGTGTGGGCCATGATTCGTTTCCCTTATCCGGCCACATATTTTTTCTTGTTGTTTCATATGTTGGTTTATGTTTTGTATATCGGCTCAGGACAGTTTTGGGCTTTTGCGGCCGGGGCGTTGGCCACACTGGTCGGATTTCTTGGCTTTTTGTTTTCTGAATCGTTTTTGTCCAAAGCTCTTTTCGGGTTGAATGCGTCCCTGATTTGGGTGGTCCTTTATCTGGTCAATCGGATTGACTTAAACCGGCAGACCGTGTATAACCGCTTGGAAGAGGAATGTGACCGTTTGGATTTGGATATTACGCGTTTGTCATCGGACAATGAAAAGGCGCGAGAAGATATTTCAGACAGCCGGGAACAGATGGCCGCATATCATCGTTTGCAGTGTTTTACGGATGAATTAATAGGGACGTATAATAGAGAAGAATTGCTGCTGCGCGCTCAGCGGGGTATGGAGACCATGTTCCCCAAGGCCAATGTGCTTTTGCGCTTGTTCCCAAAACCGGATTCTCCGGCAGATGATGACAATTGGGGAAAGCGGGTTTTGGCCTGGGCCCAGCCCAAACTGTTTCCTTCGCGTCATATGCCAAGTCCCACCTGGACGCCCGGCCGGTCCATTTTTATTCCATTGCGTGTGCGTGAGAATATGATCGGATGGATCGGGCTGGAGTCAAAAAAGGAAGACAGATTTTTTCAAGTACAGGATTTGCGGCTGGCTGCCATTGCCACTGATTTGATATCCATGGCATTGGGCAATGCTGATCGTTATGCGCAGACAGAGGCCTTGGCCATTTCAGATGCTTTGACAGGCATTTTTACGCGGGGCTATTTTGATGAAAGATTTCAGGAAGAGTTTGCCAAAGCCCGTCACAATGCC
>JANQER010000038.1 GCA_028278255.1 Elusimicrobiota bacterium
AGCCTGATTTCTGTAATTGCTTCATTTATGGGGCGCTTTTTGATAAGCTTTTGCTTTAAAGAGCCCGATAAATCGGGCAACTACTTCCTTATCTAAACCACATTGCGATTAACCCGAATTTCTCAACTGAGAAATTCGGGTTAGGGCGTGGTTCCCGCGCCCCTATAATTTTGAAAATCCAGTTCATCCGGGGCATGTTGTTCTAAAAACCAGTAAATAACACATAATACATTTTAGATAGCAATCTATGGAACCGCACCAATTGTTTCACCGTCAAGTTTCCCGTGAAACATTCCCCGGGTGAGGTGTGTTTGTTGAAAATTGTTTCACCGTCATGTTTTACATGAAACAATTTTTTGAAATCTTTTTCAATAGAATATGTGAAAAATATGGTAACTACTCAGGTGGTCCTGTAGTGTTTCCAGCAGGGGGCTGCTGCGAAATGCTTTTTTCCTTCAAACCCCCTCTCCTGTCTCCGATAGGAGAGCTTCACGAAGTGAAGGGTGAGGGCCTCAATAGGCTATTTCGCAACTGGCCCAGCAGACCTTTGCATTTTTCTTAAACGATTTTTTTAGCTGCTTGAAAACAGGGGGCATTACATAACCCCTTGTCATAAAAAAGGTAATGTCAAAAATAAACTCGAAATCCGAAATCCATTGATAATCATCACTTTTCACTTTCATTTTTCATAAACTTTTGACATAACCATAAAAAAGGTCATGCATGAGTGTTTGCAAATGATTGACTTGGAATGTTTCTAATGACAGGGGTGCTTGCTTATGGATGGATTAGTGGATATTAAAAATCGCGTCTATTTTTCATATCAAATTTAATTTTTGAAATGCACTGTTGTCGGAAAATGCAAAAACATGTTGATTTTTAGATTCATTTTTTCTCATTGCTCTCTGCGCAATGGTCATATTCAGTGATAT
Source organism: Elusimicrobiota bacterium (assembly GCA_028278255.1). Lineage (GTDB taxonomy): Bacteria > Elusimicrobiota > Elusimicrobia > FEN-1173 > FEN-1173 > JANQER01. Next base: position 933 of record JANQER010000038.1, read on the forward strand.
CTTGAAACATGACACCTACCCCTTGGAGCTCATTGATCCTATTGCGGATAAGCAGTGTGGAGTAACCAATTTCACGTTCTCCTTTTTTGGAAATATGCGCGGTGAATGATTCATGAACAATGCTTCTTTCATCTGCAAATGTTTTTTCAATAGAATTCGCCAGTGTGCTGTGCGGTGACAAAATCTCCGCATAATTGTGGCCAATCACATTTTTGGGCATGGACAGAATTTCTGAAGCCCTGGAATTGAAATAACAAATGCGCTGCTTCATGTCTATTCCGATGAAACCCCCGGCCATATTTTCCAATATATTATTGACATATTCCTTGGATATTTCCAACTCCCGATAATTGAGGTTGCCTTCGATGGCAGTGGCAATTAAGTTGGCAATGGAAATCAAAAACTCTGCGTCTTCACTTGTGAATTCATCTTTTTTGGCTCGATTAATAACTTCCAGCACCCCGAGGTTCCTGGTTTCTGTTCTCACCGGTACAGCCAAAAGGCTTTTTGTTCTAAAGCCAGTGATAAGATCTACTCCTTGCTTAAAACGCGGATCAATCGGCGTTTCATTGGCAATGGCATGTTGATTATTGACAAACACCCAGCCTGCCAGGCCTTCTCCGGGTTTCAGATGCATATCCAGTTCTCTCATGGCTTGGGCATTCAATCCCTTAATCACAGAAAAATCCAATGTGCCTGTTTCATGGTTATACAAAAGCAGGGAAGCGTCATCCACGCGCATGACCTTGGCAATTTGCTGCACCACTCTGTCCATGAGCACATCCATGTTTTTCTGAAAGGCGATGTCTTTGGCCAGCGAATAAAGCAGCTGCATGACCTCTTCGTTTTCCTTTGTTTTGGCACGTAAAATCTTTAATTCTTGCGATGCTTTATTAGACGCTTTCATATAAACCACCTCGAACATTTAACTGTAATGTCAAAAATAAATACTCACTCATATGAACAGGGTATACAGGGATCAGTCCTGTATTGTTATATATCGTCAGGGACTGTTGCGAAATGTTTTTTTCCTTCAAACCCCCTCTTCTGTCTCCGACGGGAGAGGGCTTCACGAAGTGAAGGGTGAGGGCCTCAATAGGCTATTTCGCAACTGACCCCGTCATTTGCTTATTAAAGTTTACATATATACTATAAAGCGGAAATGTTTAATATCAAGGTCTAAAATAATTTTGTTTGATTTTGAATTCTTGCCCGTCACTGTATTTTTATATATATTGTTATATAAGACTGCGCATATTCCTTTCGAGGGATTGTTGCGAAATTCTTTTTTCCTTCAAATCCCCTCTCCTGTCTCCGACGGGAGAGGGCTTCACGAAGTGAAGGGCGAGGGCCTCAATAGGCTGTTTCGCAACTGACCCTTCGATCATTTATATTTATGAAATCTTTTTTATACTTTTTAGTGGCTATTGGTCTTGTCTCTGCGTGCCCCTGCTCTTTGCAGGCATTGGGGCGGCGTCCGCCTTTGCCCATTGAACCTTTCACCGCTGTTGTGGATGGGAAAATCCGCACAGACATGGAACTGGTCCTTATTGAAAACACCCAGTGCTTATCGATGAAAAACATCCAAAAGCTTTTTGGCGGCATGCACAGGTGGCAGCGCGTGTCCAGGAAGATTATTTACAAAGTCAATGGACACACAGCGGAATTTCTATTGGATGACACAATGGCTGTGGTGCTGGGGAAAAAGGTCAAAATGTCTGTGCCGCCTCGCTGGTGGACAGGACAAGCTTATTTTCCCATGTCTTTTCTGTATTCAAAAGATTTCCAAAGCTTTTCTGAAACCATTGTGCAATGGGACAAAGAAGCGCGCGTGCTCAGCATTGATTCTGTGCCGGCTGTGTCATCCCCGCGTTATTACTCTTATCCGGGCAAAAGCCGGGTTTTGATTGAATTGGGCCCGCGCGTGACGCACAAAGTGTTCAACCAGCGCAAAAATAAAATCGCGGTCAGATTCTTTGGCGGGCGGCAGCGGGTCAGGGAAAAACTCAAGGTGTTTGACGGCCTTCTCACCACGGTTGAACTGGTGCCCAGGCGCCACAGCAGTGATTTATATGTGCATGTCACGGACAAGGCAGGTGCGCCCCGGATCACCCTGCAGGAATCTCCGCGGGCCCTGGTCATGGACATTCACACCAGGGACAAAAAGTTTCATGATTTCCCACAGGTGTCTGAAAAACCGGGGCCTATTCCTAACATCAAAGCATCCAAAGGAAAAAAATCTGTTGTCATTGACAACAATTCAATCTTTTATTCAATGTCGCCCATTAAAACCATTGTGGTGGATGCCGGGCATGGGGGCAAAGACGCAGGCGCGATTGGCCCGCATGGGATCATGGAAAAAAAAATCAACCTGAAATTAGCGCACAAACTGGCCCGTCTGCTGAAGCAGGAAAAACGTTTTAAAGTGATCATGACGCGGGAAGATGATACATTTGTCCCGCTGGAAAAGCGGGCTGACATTGCCAACAAAAACAATGCAGACCTATTTGTCTCGATTCATTGCAATGCGGCTTTTTCCAGAAAATCCAATGGATTTGAAATCTATTTCCTATCTGAAAAAGCCACAGACGCAGCAGCTGAAGCTGTGGCCAAAAGAGAAAACGCTGTTGTGGAATTGGAAGGCATTTCAGCCAAAGCCAAAATGAAAGTACAAGAACTCTTGTGGTCCTTGGCCGCTGTGGAAACGCTCAATGAGTCTTCGGAAATGGCAGGCCTGATCGCCCAGCAGGTGGGCAAACGCATAACCAATATGGTCAACCGCGGGGTGAAACAAGCGGGTTTTTATGTTTTA
>JANQER010000044.1 GCA_028278255.1 Elusimicrobiota bacterium
CATTTATGGAGCGCTTTTAACGCATTTATTTGGTTTTAAAGAGCCCGATAAATCTAGCCATATCCGGCTTTAGACGGAGGGCAGCTACGCTTATCTAAACCGCATTGGGGCTAATTTAAAATACTAAATTAAAACATGAACGACCAAACCACCATCAAAAAAATACTTGCCGGACACACAGACGCCTACGCTGACCTGGTCCGCCAAAACCACATCAAAGTCATCAGCCTCTGCCTCTCCTTTCTCAGAAACCGCACCCAAGCAGAAGACGCTGCCCAAGACATCTTCATCAAAGCGTACCAATCACTCAACACCTATCGCGGAGACGCCTCCTTCTCCACCTGGCTATACCGCATCACAATCCGTCATTGCCAAGACCTCCTCAGGCAACACACCCGAAAAAAAACCCATTCCCTGGACGAACTCCTGGAACAACATGGCGACAAAATAACACACCTCCTCTCCGCCCCCCGCACAACCCACATCTCCGCAGAAGACAAAGAACTCCTGCACCAAGTCACCCAAACACTCACACCGGAGCACCAAACAATACTCACGCTCAGAGAAGCCCAGGGACTCACCTACAACGAAATCGCCCAAACAATGAACTGCACACTCGACTCTGTCAAATCCCGGCTCAAACGTGCACGACAAGAAATACAAGAAAAAGCGCGACACTTTCTCGCGCCGCAAAACGTCTAAACAGGAGAAGAAAACACAAACAATTTTGCATAGCCATACAATGAATAAAAACCTTTTACCCTGTAATTGCCCGATTCATCGGGCGGTTTTTTAAAACCAGCACGACCAAAGGACCCCAAATGGACCACAACGACAAAAAAAACAAATTAGGGGCATATTACGACAAAGAACTCCCTGAAACAGAAATGCAGAACATCTCCGCACACATCAAAATCTGTCCGGAATGCCAAGAAACACTCAACACACTCACCCAAACAGCACACGCCTTTTACCCCCAAACAAACATAACCCACTCAGAACCCTTTATCACAAAAGTCATGGCCCATTTACCAAAACAACCACAAAAACAAACATCCGCCCCATGGTATCAAGACCTACAAATTCTAGTCCCAAGCTTTTCTGCGGCTTTTGGCTTACTCCTCTTTATCGCAGCCACATACACCACCCCTGCCAACCACATGCCGCACAACACCACTGACACACAAAACGAAACAACGCTCTCAGACATACTCTGCGCCAAACTCCCTGAGGGCTACACAACTGATTTCATCAAACAAACCAACACCCCAAAAACCGACGAACTACTCGGACACATAATGGAGGACCCCACTCATGAAAATCGATAAAAACGTCATAGGCATACTACTCATCTTTCTTGCCGGCCTGCTCATTGGCAGTGCACTCACGCGGTGGACACCTGGAAAATGTGCAAGGTCATCTGAAAAATGCGAAATGGGCCCGCACGCCAAATTCATGAAAGGCGGCACAGCCCGGCATGAACGCATGTTCAAACGCCTCAGCCAAAAACTCGAACTCACAGACGAACAAAAACAAAAAGTCAAAGCCATTCTGGATGACAAACACGAACAAATCATGGCCTTGCATGAACAAACGCGCCCTAAAATCCAAGCCTTATTTGAAACCAGCCGGCAAGAAATCCGCAAACTCCTCACGCCGGCGCAGCAACAAAAATTCGACAAATGGCACGAAAAAATGAAAAACCGGATGGGGAAAATGAAAGGCTATTTCGGAAAACCATGTGGCAACAAAAAATAAAAGGCAGGGCATTCCCATTTCAAGATACTTATAATAACCAATAACAAATCGCTGGTGCCTGGTAAAAACCCAAGTTTCCTCCGGCCATGCCTCTGCCGACGCATCACAGCCCGTGGCCATGTCCTCTTGGCCGATGAGGCTGGCCCGGAGACGGGAACACGGGGGGAATAAGGGCCGGCCTGGCCAGGAGGGGACAGACACGTTTGGGCTGTGCAGCGTCGGCAGAGGCATGGCCGGAGGAAACGACCATGAACCATAGAACTATTCGCTGACGATCAATATCAATTTTAACCGGACACGTGTGATTGTATCTTGGTTATTGGTTATTGATTATTATTTGGTTATTGTTTCTTGGAATTTGGTTATTTATGAAGGTCAGTATAAAACCTTTTCGCAAGTCACCAATAACAATATTTACTTCTGCTTGGCCACAATCCCGGCCAAAGCAATCAGACCGATCAAATTCGGCACAGCCATCAAACCATTGGTCACATCCGCAATATTCCACGCCAAAGTCAACTTGGTCACAGCGCCCACAAAAACACACGCACAAAAAACAGAACGAAAAGGCAAAACAGCCTTGCCCCCAAAAAGATAAACAAAAGACTTCTCCCCATAATACGCCCACCCCAACAAAGTCGAATAAGCAAAAAGCGCCAACCCCACAGTCACCAACACCCCGCCCCAGCTCCCGGGCAGCCCCACAGAAAAAGCATGAGAAGTCAAAGGCGCGCCAGTCAACGCAACACCGGCCGGACCTATATGCGTCCAAGCGCCAGTCACCAAAATCACCAAACCTGTAATGGAACAAACAACCAGCGTATCAATAAAAGTCTGCGTCATCGACACCATGGCCTGAACACTCGGATTATTTGTCTTGGCAGCTGCAGCTGCAATCCCGCCTGACCCCAACCCAGACTCATTCGAAAACACACCCCGCGCCACACCAAACCGAATCGCCGCCATAACACCTGCCCCTGCAAACCCGCCAGTGGCAGCGGTACCAGTAAAAGCATCCTGAAAAACCATCAACAAAGTCTCAGGGATTCGCCCGGCAAAGCGGCACAACACAAACAACCCGCCCAACACATACAAAACAATCATCCCAGGCACCATAGCGCTCGCGGTTTTGGCAATAGACTTAATCCCGCCAATCACCACCACGCCTGTCCCAACCATCAACGCCAAACCGCAAATCCAAGGTCTCACCCCAAACGAACTAAAAATCGCATCCGCCACAGAATTCGCCTGCACCAAATTCCCAATCCCCAAAGACGCCACAGCCGCCAAAAAAGCAAACACAGCGCCCAGCCATCTCCACCCCAAACCATCGGCAATATAAAACATCGGCCCGCCGCTCTTGGTCCCATCGGATTCAGTCTTCCTAAACCGCACACCCAAATAAGCCTCAGCATACTTCGTGGCCATGCCCACAAGCCCAGTCACCCACATCCAAAAAAGAGCGCCAGGCCCGCCAATGGCAATAGCCGTGGCCACGCCTGCAATATTCCCTGTTCCCACAGTCGCGGCCAGTGCCGTCATCAATGCCTGAAAATGACTCACATCCCCATCGCCGCTGCGCTCATCCCTCACCACAAACGCATAATACAAAGCCTGCGGCAATTTCCAAAACTGCAACCCGCGCAACCGCACAGACAAATACAAACCAGTCCCCACCAAAAACACCAACATCCATGGCCCCCACACCCACGACCCGGCTGTTTTAAAAAATCCGCTTAAAAATTCCATCAAAAAAACTCCTCTGTTTGTTATCTAGAAATCCTAACCCGGATAAACCGGAAACGACCAAATTCCAAGAGACAATAACCAAATAATAACCAATGACCAAGATACAATAATCAAACAACACTCAAATTTATGATATTTACTTATATCTTGTTTATTGGTTATTGGAATTTATTTGTATCTTGTATCTTGGAATTTGGAATTTCACTAAACCTCTTCCACTCCAATCGCTTTCTCCATCTTGCTCTTAACCTGCTCAAGATACGACTCCATCAAATGCTCTTTCATCTCGCCGGACAAAATATACTTATACTTCAACCGGCGCCAAAAAGACCTCAACCAATTCTTCTCCAGCCCGCTCTTCTCCAAACAACTATAAAAAGGCCCTTCCCGCAAAATCAACTCACGCCCAAAATGCTTATAAGGCATCACATAAGGAAAAAACCGCATAGGCGGCAGCAGCGGCACAATATCATTCTCATTCACCACGCGCATTACTGGCAAATGACCAAACTGCGCAGCCCCATGCCCATCCGTCACCTTGGGCTGCCCAAACGTCACCACCTGAGAAAGCCGCCACCCTTTTGAATAAAAAAGCATCCCCAACACCACTGCCTCAGCGCCGCCCATAGAATGCCCTGTCAAACAAATCTCATAATCCCTCTTAAGCCGCGGCACAACATCCTCAAACAGCGCACGCCCGGCCTGCAAAAACCCTTTGTGCAAAAACACACCCAAATCCCGCGCCTTCTCTCTCAAAAAAGACAACCCAATCAACGCATTCCGCATATGTGTTGTCCCCTGAATAGAAATCAAATGCCGCTTCCTCTTATGCTGAGACGCCAAAAAATACTGAATATGCTTCTCCTTCACAAACCGCACATCCACCTCATCAAACTCATCCCAACACGCCTTCCTCAAATGCGCCTCCTCCAAATAAGCCGCATCAGCCATCTTCCCGTACGCATAAACATCCCCAAAATCCACGCGCGGCGCAGGCGCAAACTTCCGGCGCAAAGCATCCCACATCGCGCGCGCGCGCTGTCCAACCTTTGAAAAAAAATCCATAAACAAAACAAATCTTTTTGATTTACCGTGTTTATCCGTGTTCATCCGTGGTTACCCTTATACATGTTTTATATCTTATATAAAAAGAGGCCGTGAAAAAAGGTTAACACATTTTCTCACGGCCCCGGTTGATACACACAACTCAAATAACTATTTCTTTTTCTTTTTTGCTTTTTTCTTAGCTGCTTTCTTTTTTGCCATTTTGATCATCCTTTCGTTGCATTTTTTACTACAAATCACCGCAATCGACCGGTGCGGTCCAGCCCCTCCCTCGTGGTGTCATCAAAAAAACAAATCCAATCACTCTATTGCCACACCCAAAAAAAAATCGCCTGACGGCACGAGGCCTCAGGCGATGTCAAAATTCACTTCGCACAAAAAAATTTCGCTTTTTAAAATAATGGACAACATACTGTTATCCATTTTCATTTTCATCATATGTAATAATATACCAAAAAAAATTAAAAAATAAAAATATTTTTTCTCATTTCAAAAAAATTTTTTCTCTACTTACTAAATTTTAAACCACATTCAAAAAAAATTCAATACTTTTTTTCAATTTCTAAAAAAAATAAAAAATAAAACGCCACACATCCTCACACAAAAAATTTTCACTGCTGAGCATTTGCATAAGGCAACTTCTTCAGCGACGCGCCGCTAAAATAAAACAACAAAATATCCTCATACAAAAAACCGCGCTCAGCGCGGCCTGCTGCGCCAGACTGACACATCCCCACAGCATGACCCCACCCGCCGCCCCAAATCATCAAAGACACAATCTCACCCTTGCGCCGAACCTGATCCACAAAACACAAAGTGCTCCGCAGCGGACCCAGCCCCAAAACGCGGCGGATCTGATACTCCTTCACCAAATCAATCGTCCCCTTCTCACCAAAAATCCTGGCTGACTGCGCATGACCTGAGCGGCTGCGTTTCAAAATCACCACATTTCTCAACTTCCCCACACGTTTGAATGCCTGCGCATTTGACGCCACCACATCAATCGGCACCAAACGCACCCACCGCGCATGAGACGCTCTCACAAAATCAGACGCCTCACAATACCGCTCAGAACTCTTGCGCAGCCACTGATAAAGATGCCAAGGAGACTTCAACCCCTCCAAAGCAAAACGCCCGTCAGTCACAGGCCTCAAGTAAGGAAACGCAAACCACCCAATCTCCTCACTGCTCTGCGTATGCCCGCCGCAATTCGAACAAAACAAAGACTGCACAGGCCTCCCCTTAAAAACAAGAATCTCCCCAAAAGTCCCGTTCACAGCCTCTTTCACCCGCGCATCCTCTGCAGACACCCCGGTATACACCTGACAATGCTGACCATCACACACATCATACTTCACATGACGATGAAGTTTAATCACCTTTTGCCGATGAACCACAAAAGTACGGGCCGCCACAGCCTGCGCCTTCAAAGCCTCCAAAGGCCAATGAGACGGCATCTCCGCCGCCAACACCCCATACAAATACTCCTCCATAGACACACGATTCACCACATAAAACTTTTGCCTGCTCTTATGCGGAACAATCTCCAAATCACCACGCAGCTCCTTATCCGCAAAACCGCTCCAAGGCATATTCGGCGCAAAAGACAAAGCATTCACAATAAACGACCCGTGTTCCTGTTGAACCACCACACGCTGATCAAACACGCCTGCCACACGCTGATCAGGCGCCACCACCACCAACTGATTGGGATTCTTTTTGGACCGTGTTTTCCGAATCACCCACTTCCCCTTCAAACGGCTTTGCACCAACACCTTGCCTGACGCCTGCTCCACAATCGTCAACCGGCTGTACGGACGAAACACAACCGACTCCTTCCACCCAGGCTTCCCCCCGGCCGCAGCGCCAATCCCCACCCGAATCACAGGCCACTCATCACTGCCGGCCAAACCTTGAACAAGCGAATGCGCATCCACAGTTGCAGGCGGCAAAATCTTATCAGGCTTCTCACTCAAAAAAGCAAACAACTTCTCCTTGGCCTTCTGCGCCGCCTGATTACCCGGATTAGTCCTCACAATCTGAGAATACTCAGCCCAAGCCTCTTCCACTTTCCCCTGTCTCTCAAAAATATCAGCCAACAACGGCCGCGCCTCAACAAAATGCGAATCCAGCGCAAGCGCTTTCTGAAACGAAACAACCGCCTCCTCTAAATTCCCCAAAGCATCATACGCTTTCCCCAAAACACAATGCCCCACAGCGCTGCGCGGATACAAATTCAAAAACTGCCTGATCAAAACCAAAGCCTCTCTGGCATTCCCGCTCTCCAGCTCCACCTGCGCCAGCCCCAGCACATTCAAATCATTCGGCGGAAAATTCTCAATGGCCTTCACAAACCACAATCTCGCCTCAGACAACTTCCCCACAAAAAAATAACCCCACCCCAAACAAGACTGCACAGTCGCCTCTTCCGGAAACCGCTGAACCGCCTCCTCCAAAAGCGCCAAAGACTCTGCCTGCTGCCCCAAATCACACAACACCCTTGCCGCATTCAAATAACCCCAAATCGAATGACTATTCTCCACAACCAACAAATAATTCTCAAGTGACTTCTCAAGCGCACCGCTATAAAAATCACGCGACACCGGCAAAGTAGAAGATTCCCCGGTGCACAACGCCACAGAACAAACAAAAAAACACATGAACACAAAATATTTCATACATCACACTGTTGCAGGGAACAATCGCGACCGTGCCCTACTGATAAATTTTACCCAAATCATCTTGCCTGCAGCCCTCTTCCCGGCAAAACCCCACCCGCGCCATCCCATCCACAAACGCAGAGCACGCATCATACACAAACGGAATCACCGCCTTGCCTCTCTTATTCACATACCCGCAGCGCGCCTTCTGCCACAAAACAGCCAGCCCCTCTGAAAAAGGCACCCAATCCCTCAACGACAATTTCACCCGCAGCGCACCGGACCGATCCACATACCCAT
>JANQER010000093.1 GCA_028278255.1 Elusimicrobiota bacterium
TCGGGAAACACCCGCGCCCCTGCTGAACAAAAGGCTTGGGTCAAATTTAAGTTTGAAGGACAAGGTGCGAAGTTCGAAATTATAACACTTTTCTATGGATCCGCCCATATTCGAACTTTTGCCCTTCAAACTTCATACTTCTGGGGCCGGTCGTGTCCGGCCCCTATCCGCCGGTTCTATACTAAATGCGTCAATATTAATTTGCAATTAATACTGACAAAAATGACCACACTTAGTATATCCACCACCACCCCTTATACATGCAACACAACAGCCAACCCGATTTTCTATTCCGGATAAACCGGGAATAATAAAAAATAACCAAATTCCAAGATACAATAACCAAATAATAACCAAATGACCAAAATACAAACAAATTCCAAACTTTAAAGAAACAAACACCAATTTTGAAAATTAAAAAATAAAATTTGCGCCCGGTTGTTTTATCATTAAATGATTAAAATACTGTTGTTTAGCGATTTTTTATTTTTCCGTCGGGACCGTAGCCCGCCGATTTATCGGCGCTTTTGAGAAGCTGTAAACGCCCTCCGACGGTGAAAGACGCCGATGAATCGGCGGGCTACAAAAAACGCTAAATCATTGTAAAATTTTTTTTCAGCGCAAAAAACAATTACAGAACACATTCTAACTAGATCCAACTAACGCTGTCAAGTCTTTTTTTTAATTTTTTAATTCTTCACCAACATAGACGCTGCCAGAACACCCAAATATTTTGCAGACTGCTCAAACCCTTTCATCTCATCCACTGGCACAATTGAAAACCCTTTGTCTTTTAATTTCTCTCTGGCAGCGCGCAAAGAAATTTTCCTGCCTGCTCCGGACAAAAGCCAATTCCCGCCAATTAAAAAAACACGCACGCCGCGCGTGTCAGGCTTGAACGGCACAACTGCTTTTTTAAACACGCCTGTATGCGCCAATTCAATAAACCCAGCCAAATCTTCACCTGCCTCCTTAAAAATTTGACAAGCAATAGATGATTCATCTATCCATTTTTGATTTTTGATTTTTGATTTTTGATTGCCTTCTTTACTACTAGGGCGGAGGCAAGCGCCGCCCCTACGACATAGAGCCAATTCTGACAACGCTTCACCTGTTACGGAGCGGCCTAAAAGAGCTGTGCCCTTCAAAGCCAGAGCGCGGCCTGTGACCAAATCCTCCATCATCAAAGGATTTTTCATTGAATTATTCTTCAGCACCACATCAAACAACTGCTGAGGCCCTGGCACAGGCTGCGCCACACCCCGCGCCACATGATAAACCCCGCCGCCAAACCCAGTGCCTGGCACAAGCGCCACAATTTTCCCTTGTTTCATTTTCCCGGCCTTTACATAAAAATCCGCCAAGTACCATCCCTGCAGCACCCCGTCATTATTCACATGAGAAGCTGTCACATGCCATTCATGTCCCAGCGCTTTGGAAAACAATTGAAAAAGTTTTGCCTTTTTTAAAACAGGAATATTCGGCACAGTCCCTGGAAAAACATGACCGTCTTGCATATAGGCCCCGGGTGCGCTGACCCCCACCTGGCGAATCACCCGCTTGCCTGCCTTTTCCAAACAAGCAGTTTTTTTAAGAATATACGCAGCAGCCTCTTGAACCAATTCATTTAAAAGCACATGCCCCTTCAAAGACCGCTTAATTTTACTGTGATAATAATGAAAAACCTGATTTCCCCCCACAAATCCAATCCGCAGATGAGTTCCCCCGATGTCTACCCCTGTTTTTAATAATGAATTAAGAGCGCTCATTTTCCCCAATCAAACCTCAAATTTGTTTTGTTTGTCATATTATATAATAATTTATTAGTAAAGTATCTATTTTTAATATTTAATTTTACCCATTTAGGTGTTCGCCTTTTTACTCATATTAGTATTTAATTATTTAAATATACATCTATTTAATTAAAAGCCTATTTACCTACTTATCTATTTTAGAAAAACAGCTATTTTATTATTTAGCTATTTACCTATTATGCTATAAACCCATCCTCCTTTTTACCCAATATTCTATTTTTCTATAAACCAATAAACCTATTTAGGCTTTTAGCTAACAAGCATTTTAATAAATTAATTGTTTACCCATACAATACTTATCCTATTTAGGCATTATCCTATTTCAGCTTTTAGAAAAAAACTTCTTTACCTAGTTGACAATCCGCTCAATTACTCATAAAATCAAATAAACACATGTAGCTCATGTAGGAAATGTAGATTTTTTACAAAACACATGTTTTTCCTACATCTCTACATGAGCTACATGTGAAAATTTGTTGTCTGTTTCTTTTACAAAACACATGTTTTTCTACATGTCTACATGAGCTACATGTGAAAACTTTCACATAATAAGGAGGTTTCATGGCCACTGTTTTGAGTGTTATGGTTAAAAAGGGGGGAACTTCTAAGTCCACCACAGCAGTGAATCTCTCTGCTGCGCTGCAACAGCTTGGGAACCGCGTTTTATTGGTTGACTTAGACAGCCAAGCCAATGCCACGGAACGTCTCTTTGCCAGAGAAGCCCCGCAAGGCCAGGCAGTGGGCGATGGCATTGCCAATCTGGACTTACACGCCAGACTCACCCACTATTTGCATCCCACTGGATGGAAAAATCTTGACCTGTTGCCTGCCAATTCCTGGCACACCACCATTGAAAAAAATTTGCCTGAAGACGGGGAAGCATTGAAGGGATTAAAATACCTGGTGGAAGCACATGGAGACAAATGGGACTGGGTGATTATTGACTGCCCTAATAATTTTCATTCCTTGACCCTCAATGCATTTTGCGCATCCAATGGCGTTATTGTGCCTGTGGATTTAGATGATGAAGGCAGCATTCGCGCCATTCCCTCTGTCATGAACACAATCAATATTGTTCAACAGGAGGAAAACCCAGATCTTTCTCTCTGGGGAATTCTATTGACCAAATACGGACCGCAAACAAGCCTGGTGCAGGCTTCCTGGAACACTTTAAAAGAAGACCTTAAAATGCAGGATCTTATTTTTAAAACCCGGATTCCCAAATCACAGCACATCAAAAATGCCAATGCGCTTCGGATCCCGGCTGTTTTTAAATTTCCAAACAATGCATTGGTTCAACAATACAATCTTTTTGCCAAGGAGGTCTTACATCATGAAAGAAGCCCCAAAGAAACCGTTAATGTCTAGTTTGCTCAGCAAAATCAACACGCCGCCTGTGACGGAAAAACCCGTCGGAGGCTCAGTTGTTCTGGAGCCGGAAACAATCGCTGTGCACACGTCTGCGCCGGCGTCCATTCAAAAACCTGCGCCTCAAAAACCAGCGCCTGCGTTCAAACAAGCAAAACCCGCAGCCGCTGTGAACAGCCGCGAGCGCTCTTTACCGCAAGACTCTTCACGCAAAACAGACCGGGAAGCAGAACTGATCAACGGCGCCAAAAAATCCAGCCGTGTGGTGGATTTTATTCACAACAAACTCAAACACATTTCCACAGACACAGGCGTGCCATTCTCTATTTTGGTCAACAGAATCCTCAACGAGTACGTGACCAAAAACCAGGGAAAACCCAAACCCCAGGTGCCTTTACCGTATTAACCCCAATGTGGTTTAGATAAGCTGGATTTTTGTAATTGCCCCATTTATGGGGCGCTTTTAATGCATTTATTTGCCTTAAAGAGCCCGATAAATCTATCCATATCCGGCTTTAGACGGAGGGCAACTACGCTTATCTAAGCCGCATTGGGGCTAATGCAAAATCTGGGTTAAAATGAAATCCCTCTCAAGAAGTCAGCAGGGGAAATGATAGGGATGCGGCGAATTTCTTTCAAAGGAAGGAGGTGTTTTTTGTCTCCGGTTACCAGGAAATCAGCATGTCCGTCAATAGCACATTCAAGGATCCTGTTGTCCGAATGGTCATGAGCAACAACCTCAACAAGTGATTTCAGCCTGACCAATTCACCATTTAACTCTATAAAACGAATCACACTCTTGACGTCTTTTTCCCGGTATTTAATTTTGCGCCGCAAAACATCAGCAATCTCCTCTAATATAGAACGAGAATAAAGAAGCTCTATCTGGCCTTCTGCTATCAGGCAAAGGATCTTCCCTGGATTGCTGTCCGGGACGAGAAGCCCTGAAATATAAACGTTGGTGTCAAGAACAATTCTCACAGGCCAATGGCTCTATAAACATCTGTTTCTGATTTTATGCCTAATTTCTTGGCATATTTCCTTCCTTTCTCCTGCTCTCTTCCCAACAACCATGTCCGATAATACCTCATAATGGCCTCAACAAGAACCCGGCTTCTCGGACGATGAAGCTCCTTAGCCATCTTATTAAGCCCTTCAAAAACTTCTTTTGGGAAAGACACGCTTCTAATCACATGCCCTGACATATTGCATCTCCTTGTTAAATTATTAACAACATTCTGTTAATAAATTATATATCAAATCCGCTATTTTTTCAATAGGGCTTTGACTTTGGCAACAAAGTCTTGGACTTTAAAAGGCCGGGAAATTGCGTCCATGAATCCCTTGATATAAAACCGCTTGCGCAAATGATCCGGCAATGACCGGCGCATATACAAAGTTTTCATGTCCACCAATGCATTGAAATTCCTGATATGATCACACAAGGACGGCTGATCATCTTTTTCAGCCGTGTCACCATCAAAAACCAGCAGCTGCGGCTGATGGCGCGTTATTTTCCGAATGGCCTCATAATCATTTCTTGCCAAATGTATTTCACACCGTCCAATAAATTTCTCCACAATCGACCCAATCAACCTGGCAAAAGAACAATCACTTGAAATCACAAGAACACAGACCCGCGAATACTGATGACTCAAATGTTTTATCATATAAACGCTCCCAGAGACTACATCTGACTATACCGGACTATCGTATAAAAGTTTCTTTGTTTTTGCAACTCTTTTTTTTAATCTTATGTCATCAAAGCATAATTATATATTTATACATGTCCCAAAGCTGTTTTTTTACAACCAATTTACAACTTCTTAAGGCGATCTTAATATGAATTTCTTAAACTTACTATACACAATAGATTCTTCTATTTATAGACGAGGGACATATGGGCAGGACGTTTGAACTCAATTTAAAATTTTCTCAGCAGATAAAAAAAATTCTGGCTGGCACCATGTCAGCTGTATTCCTCTATTCCACCATTTCAGCCCCATTCGCTGAAGCAGGCTTCTGGGAAGAACGCAGCAAAGCAGTGAATCAGAAATTAGAAATTCGAAATTCGAAATGGGGAAAAGCAAAAGATTCTCATATCAATCAACAGCTGGCTCAACTCCCTGCAAACATTTCCAACATCAACCAGATCATCCCCACACAAACTTCTTCTCTCTCTCATCTTAACGCACTGCCGGAGCAAGTCGCAAACTTATCAGAGTCGTCTCCCATACGCAAAGATTTGGAACGTTTGCCAAAATGGCTGACGTCATTGCCGTTAGAATACGGTGAAATCCGTGAAGTGCATATAGCAAAGGGCAAAGGGAAAAGGGAAAAGGGAAATAACTTACCAATTACGAATAATCCTTTAATCATCCATATCCAAGACGTGCATGGTTATGAAGATACGCAGATGAATATATCAAAAATAATTCAAACCATAGGGCAAAGAGCAGGGGACTTCAAAGGGAAAACCTCTCCCTTGATGGGAGAGGAGAAAGGTGAGGGCGATAATCGCCCCTTGTCACCCTTTGGCCTTTTGGTTGGCGTTGAAGGCGCTGCCGGCGGCTTTGATCTGGCGCGGTTCCAGAACTTTCCGGATAGACAAATCATGTCAGACGTCTCTGACTTTCTGCTGCAGCAACATATGATCTCAGGGACAGAACATGCGGCATGGACAGCTGAAGACAGACTAAAGACCAAAGACCGAAGACCAAAGACCAAGAAAAAAAACCCTAAAGTTTCGTCTATAGAATTATGGGGAGTAGAGGATAGAGAATTATATTTAAACAATGTCAAAGCGTATGCAGACTCCCGGCCTTTAAAAAAAGAGCTCTCCACTCAGCTTGAACAATGGCAACTCACATTAACCCAACTCAAAAAACAAATCTATTCTCCGGAACTCCAAAAATTTGACCAAATACAAACAGACTACAAACAGGGGAAAATAGGATTAGGGGAATATCTAAAAGCTTTAGGGCAAAGAGCAAAGGGCAAAGGGGAACAATTTGCCAATTACAGTAATCTTAAATTGTTCTTAGAATCATTAACCTTCGAACAATCCCTCAATTTCAAACAAGTGGAGAAAGAAAGAACCCAGCTCATTCAGCGCTTGGCCAGAACACTCTCCAAACAACAACTCCATGCCCTGGTGGAAAAAAGCCTTTTGTACAAAACAGGAAAACTCTCTTATGGCCGGTATTACAAAGAATTGATCCGGATGTGCAATCAAATAGGAATTAACTTAGATAATGGCAAATGGCAAAGAGCAAAGAGTAAAGGGAAAAAGATAAAAACATACAAGACCACAGCTAAAAACTTTTCTGAATTGAAAAAATACATTGTCTACATCCTTAAATCAGAAAAAATCCAAAAAGAAAAAATATTCACAGAACTGAAAGGATTTGAAAAAACTGTTGTTGATCAATTAATTGAGGGAAAAACGCCCGATAAATCGGGCAATTACAAAACCAATACGCCCGATAAATCGGGCAATTATAGAACCAATGTGCCCGATCCTAAAGGACGAGAGGGCTTCGCCTCCAGTAAATCGGGCGGCTACAGGATGCGTGAATTATACACCCTGGCCCAAGACTATCTTTTGATCCAGAAACTCACAAATTTTGTCATGACGCCGGAAGACTGGTCCGTATACAAAAAGAATATTGACCGCATACACAATTTGCCGGAAAGGATCAGTTTATTGTGCAAAGTAAAGAGAAATTCCTTGCCAGAAGCATCCTCCCAATTTCCCGAATTGTTGATTCCATTTGAAAACTTTTGCCGCCTTGCCATACAGAGAAATGAAAGTTTATTAGACAATTTGTTAAAGAAATCAGGGATCCCCTCTCCCGTGACACGGGAGAGGGTGGCTGCTAAGCCGGGAGAGGGCAATTTCGCGAACGCAAGTGAGCCAATTTCGTGCCCGAAGGGTGCCAATTTCGCGCCCGAAGGCGCAAGCCGAAGTGTCTCGCGGAAGACCAAAGGGCGCCAATTTCAACAAGAACCGCCTGTGGCGGTTCTTGTGTGTGGCGGCTTTCACACAGAAGGGCTCACACGTTTAATGCGTGACAAAAAAGTGTCTTATGTTGTCATTGCCCCTAAAATCAAAAAAATCGATCCTGACAAACACTCCTTGGATTTTCTCCTAGACAAAACCCCTTTGGAAAAACTGTTCACCACAGAAAAAATCACCCTGGCCAAATACCTGCAATCCGCTGCCAATCCTTTAAACAACGGACAAACTACTGATTTGAGTTCTACAGTTGAAACTTTGGCTGCTGTGTCATTGGCTATTAAAGAACATCAAAATCCTTTGCCTCCAGGGGAACGGGAACAAACAATAACAGCTATTCAAGATATTGACCCCAAAGCTCAAATAAACCTCGAAACCGTTCAAGAACCTGATGGCTCCCTTAAAATCAATGTCACTAGAGATTCTGCAGCTTTTATTGAAGCTTTGGCTGCGCCAGCAGAGGCCAATAATCCGGTTTACAAACGAAACGCAGCACAATTAAAACAAAAAGCCCTTTCCTTTCTTCAAGGCAAACTCGGCACATGGCTCCTAACCATAGGCAAAACCCCCAAATCAATCTGGGAGAAACTCTGGGCACGCGCCCAAAAACTCAGCCTCATAACCGGCCAATCAAGCGCGAAATTAGCCAAAACCGCTGTTGCTGTTATATTTTCTCTCTTTATACCCAACATTGCTATGGGATCAGACTATGCGGCAACAGATCTTTCCATAGATTTTTTGAAAGCAGCTCCTCTTATTATATTTTCTTTGGTGCTTCTTATTTTATTTTTTAGGCCTATAAAGGAGAAAAACGCTTCTCGCGGGGACGCCAGCGCTATTCAAATGTTATTAATCGAAGTCTATGAATACGCAATTTTAAATCAAATATCAAAAAATGAAACCCGCATAATTGAAATTGCTAATATTCTTAACACAAAAAAAGCTGAAAAAGCATATGACCAGCATATTGCCGCTCCTCTCAAATTCCTTAACAAAATATGGGGAAATCTAAAAATAATATCACAAAAGGGAACCAATCCAGAAAATCTGGGATGGGAAATCCCTTACGAAGAACAAAACGATGCTCTATTAAAACAGGGAATTGCTCCAGAAAAACTCTTCCAACAAATGGAAAGATCTCTTCTCCCAATAAACAGAGAACATCTCCCAGCAGACATAAAACTCGCCTTAATGGCTTTTACCAAGGATGAAAAACCGCTTAAATGGTGGCAGAAACCTGTGATTCCTTTGATTGGCATGGTTGCTTTGGGAATTGCTTTATCAATATTTTATGACTTAATCCCTTATGAACAGATTTTGAATGTTTTTGGCACAACTTCTGGGAAATTTGTTGAAAGTATAGGCGTTATGTTTTCAGACGGTCTCTCTTCTGTGTTTCATACGCAGGAATTTCTTACTGAAACATCCGCAGCATCCATCAGCAGTGGCATGGTTTTGAGTGTTCTCGCAGGCATCATATCGCCTGTTGTCCTCCATGAGCTGGGCCATATAGTGGCATT
>JANQER010000117.1 GCA_028278255.1 Elusimicrobiota bacterium
AGGCTCTATCTTCATCAAATAAGGCCGCAAGTCTTTGGGGAGGAATTCCATTAAAACACGGGAACCGTCCAGCGGCGGGATAGGGATCAAATTAAACGCCCCTAAAATAATATTGATTTGAGCCGCCAGAAACAAAACCGACGGCAAATAAGGCACTGTCTGAACAAACCGCAACTGCACCAAAAAAATCATCACAGCGGCCAAGAAGATATTCGTCAAGCACCCGGCCAATGACACAGCCACAATGGCAATCCGGGAACTCCGCAAATAAAAATAATTCACAGGCACTGGCTTGGCCCAGCCGAATCCCACAAAAAAAAGCGCCAAAGCCCCCACAGGGTCAATATGCGATACGGGATTCAAAGACAACCGCCCCATGCGCTTGGCTGTGTCGTCGCCGAACAAAGATGCCGTCCACCCATGCGCAATCTCATGCAAGATCACTGAATAAAGCAGCACAGGCACCAAAATAAAAAATGCCAAAGGATTTTCTCTCAAAAGCGAAATAAGGCCCATTGTTTTAACATCCTCCATAAATAATTTTAAATTCTATACCGGATGAACTGAAAACAACCAAATTCCAAGAGACAATAACCAAATAATAACCAATCACCAAGGAACAATAATCAAACAATAACCACATTTCAGACTTCAAGAGACAAGGGGCATCCAACCAGGCTAAATAATGTTATTTAATTCAGACAAAA
Source organism: Elusimicrobiota bacterium (assembly GCA_028278255.1). Taxonomy (GTDB): domain Bacteria; phylum Elusimicrobiota; class Elusimicrobia; order FEN-1173; family FEN-1173; genus JANQER01. The sequence goes on from JANQER010000117.1 coordinate 708, forward strand.
AATCAACCCAGGGCAGAATTTTGACGTTTTCAATTCTGTAAGACCTAGGGACAAGCGACGCAATATAAAGAGGAACTTTGGGATGGTCCGCGTGAAAGGCCCGGAGGCCGCTCAGATGGGCTCCTGTCACATTTGTCACAGCCTTAATTTCAATCCCTGCTGTTATTTGGCCGTGTTTTTCAATCAAAAGGTCTACTTCAGCGCCGGCGCCTGTTCTCCAAAAAGACAAGATGGATTCGCTTTGCGTGTAATGGAGCTTTCGAAGAGTCTCAAGAACGATCATTTGTTCGAACAAATGCCCTTTTCTAATAGGATCAATACTGCCCGTGAGATTATGGTTCAGTGCATTTGTGACGCCCATATCAAAAAGATAGAATTTCGGGTGTGTCCCAAGTCTTTTTCTGACGCTTCTTCTCCATGGATTAAGGCGAAACCCAATAAGCGTGTCTTCCAATATTTCATAATAGGACTGAACAGTTCTGACCGGGATAGCGCATTCTCTTGAAATAGCGGAAAAATTAACAAGCTCCCCGCATTGCGCGGCCGCCATTTCCAGGAACCGAGAAAAACCTCCAATATTGCGTGATATCCCTTCATTTTTTATTTCTTCATTGAGGTAGATGCTGACATAAGCATCGAGTATGCCGCGTTTCTCTTCATGATTTTTGTTGAATAATGAAGGAAGACTTCCGTATCTGAGGACCTCGTCAATGGAATACTGATCCGGAATTTCTTCATACGCAAAAGGATGAAGATGTCTTTCAATGGCACGGCCGCCCAGCAGATTGGCGCTTCCTCTTTTGAGTTTACGCGCGCTGGACCCTGTCAAAATGAATCGACATTTGGGATAAGCATCTATGAGATATTGAATTTCATTCAAAAGAGCCGGGATCCTCTGAATTTCATCAACAAATATTGTTGAAATATTCTGATGTTCAATTTTTTCCCGGGCTTCTCTTTGAAACCGCGCGGGGTCTTGAATATAGTTTACATAGAAGTCATGCAAGAGGAGATTGACACTCCAACATGGTTTTTGAATGGTTTGTTCTATAAGGGTGCTTTTACCTGTTTGACGAGGACCAAAAAGGAAAAAAGACATTGTTTCCGGTAATTTAATCGATCTTTTTATCATATTGCAAATTTACAAGGCATATTTGTATCATGATGCAATTATACAAGGCATTTCAGCCATTTACAACACTTTTTCTATCTTTTTTGACCGGTCAATTTAGTTGGGGTCTGACCCCAACTAAATTGACCAATTCGTCATTTTTAAGCCAGGGACTTTGCTGAAATGCTTGGTGTTATTGGTCACAATGGTATAATTCAAGGACAGCGCTGTTGCGGCAATAATCAAATCAAAATCATCAACATTGACACCCTTTTCTTTCATCCCGGCCTTCAGCATCCCAAACGTATCCATCACAGACTGGGACACTTCAATCACAGGAAAAATTTCTGACAATTGATGCACTTTGGCCAAATTTTCAATTTCATGCGCTGATCTTCTGGCCCCATAAATCAATTCGCCATAGGTGATCACTGACAAAGCTTTTGGGTCCTGTTCATGCTCTCTGAATTTTGCCAAAACCCTGTCATTCTTTTTCAAAGCATAAATAATAATATCCGTATCAATCAAGAACATCAAAAAATATCCTTAAATCGCTTGGTCCGACGTGCTTTTCGCATATCCGCCACAATATCTTCGGGTTTTCTTTCGTCATGCCATGAATCAGCCAGTTCAAGAAATGCCTGCGTAGAATTCTTCTGCGCTTTGGAAGGCCTGCTCAAAAACTCCTGAATAATAGCCACCACTTCCTGGCTGATGGAACGATGGTCCCTCTCAGCCCGCCGGCTCAAAGCGGCATACAACCCATCATCCATTGACCGCACCTGTAAATTTGCCATTCTGCCCCCTTCCTTTCTCCCCAACAGTATACACGCAATTTCATGAAAATGCAATCATTTTTCATGAATAAAATTCCGATCACAAATCAAACTCAAGTTTTCTCTGCCTAAAGACCGGGAAGATTCCTATCAGGATGAAGATGACACAAAATGCCCTGATACTGACTGCTAATTTAGTTGGGGCCAGACCCCAACTAAATTAGGCTTGGTGGAGGAGGAGTTGGAGTTTTCTTAGGGCCCTGCCAACAGACTTGGTGCGGGTGGTGAGCACATCACCGGCAAGCATGATGAAAATCCGGACCACATCTTCCAAACCTTGCCAGACTTCATCGGGGCGGTTTAACACAAACAGGCTTAAATTATGTGTATTTAATTCTTGTTCTTTGGCCAATTGAGCCACATTATAAATAATCTGATCGCCTTCACCAAGCTTAACAATATCAGCAGATTTAATGATGGCGGCCGTGGTCAATGCGCCTGTTTTTTTGATTTTCAATGCTTCTAAAAGATCATTAATAGAAGGCTCTGTGAATGCCCGTCCCTTTGGCATTTCCGCGACAAACACAATTTTCTGGAGCTTAGCACGTTCTCGCACAGCCAATGATTGGATTAAATTGATTTGTGATTTTTCGGAAAGCGTTAAATTCTGCCCTGTCCACATATTCGCAGATATCTGAATCACCATATCATTGTTCTCTTGGATGGCCTTATCCAAGGCCTGGAATGAAGAAGCCAGGCGCAATGAGTTTTGAACAGCCTGATCATAGGCAAGTCCGGCTCCTGCTGTGTCAGCCAGCCGTTTC
>JANQER010000125.1 GCA_028278255.1 Elusimicrobiota bacterium
CATGGGATTGGGATGCGCCGAATACCGGCCTTTTTCAGCCAATGCCAACGCCTGTTTCATATACTGAATATCTGCATCAGACCACATATAAGAAATAATCGGTAATCGGTAATTGGTAATCGGTAAAAAACAGGCCCTTCAGGCAAGAAAACACACCCCAACACACTGACAAAAAAAGATATGGAAAGGAACATAACAACATATCAAAAAAACCATCCATTCGAATAATTAAAAATGTATATTACTTATTTTTTAAGCAAAAACCAATACCCCTCCGGATAAACCGGAAATGCAAAAATGAAAAGATGTGGGCAATGATGAGCCTACATAGCGGGGCATGACCACACGCCCAACTTTTGTTTCAATGTCAAAATGCGGAGAACTGACTCATTCAGCCGCTGCCGGGCAGAGGGATTGTTTCTGACATGGGCTTTAAGCGCCTTGATCATTAATGGCACTTTGTCTGCGTACGTGATCATGAGGATGTCATTCCCAGCATCAAAAGCACGACGCGTGATTTCCATAAAAGCGCTGTCAGGATAATTCACTTGATCGATTTTTTGACCCGGAAAAAGAATGCCGCGAATGGCCTTGCCCCACAAATCATCCGTGATCACAACCCCGTCCATCTTTTGATGAGCCCATTTCACCAAATCCCGGCAAAACACAGCAGGACCATCGCAAAAATAGCTGTATTGAATACTGTTCATCATAATGCCATTCACTTTTTCCCGCATCAAAAAAAACGGCCGGGCCTGCGCAAACACATCTGACTTAAGCGAATCACTGCGGGCCAATTCATGGTCACTGTTTTCAGACACATCATATCCCGGAAAATGTTTGACCACACAGCCCACGCCTTGATCCTGGAAGGCCTGGATAAAAGCAGTGGCAGCCGCAATAATGGTGTTTTCGTCCTCCCCAAAACTACGGCGCCTGATGCCCATCAAAGTTTTTTCCCCATGCGCGTTGAACTCAGGGTCCAGCACAGGGGCCAAATTCAGATTCACGCCAATCCGTTTCAAAAACAGGGCCACCTGTGTGTTTGTTTTCAGAATAGCTGTTTGAGAAGATCTCCCCATTTTTTTGGCAGAAGGAAGATGTTTGAATCGACGAAATCGTCTGAGCCGGTTCACATTCCCTCCCTCCTGGTCAAGCGCCACCAAAAGACCCAATGGCAATACCTCCTGCGCTCTCTTTATTTCATCAGACAACTGTCGCGGTTTCTTCAACATAGAAGAAAAAACTATCACAGATCCAATTTGATATTTCTCCAAAAAATCCAATGGGGAATAATACACCATGATCAATTGTCCGATCTTCTGTTCTATGGTCAGTGAGGACAAAGCTTTTTCCGCGGGTGACTCCGAAGAAGCAGGAACAGAATGCTCCCCCCGCCAAGCGCAGCCGAAAACACCCGCAAGGAACAGCCCTAGAAAAAAAAACAAAGCAAATCTATGTGACATCATCATGGCATTGACTGTGAAGACCTCTTATTTTCATTATCAGAACAAAAGCTCTTGAGTAAAAGAATGCCTTGCGCCAGCAAACCTGATATGGCATTGATCAGAACATCCCGCATATCACCCACGCGATTGGGGCGCAGCCACTGAATCCATTCATCCCCAACGCCGGCCAAAAAGACCAAACAGAAAGTCAAACAATGACGCTTCCACAACAGCATATTGTCCGGCCAAGCCCGATAAATCAAGAAGGCCAATAAACCATATTGAATCAAATGCACTCTTTCTTCCGGCACATCCAGCCACACCAAAGCCGTCCCATAACCGACGAGCACTAACCCCAACAACCACAATCCAGACGCCTTCCCAAAAACCCCTCTCTTCCCCTCTGCTGCAGAGCCGGTCCTCAGGCCTGCCTGTTGAAAAAACCGCCATATCTGCTTCCTGGCAAAAATCAAAAAACCCATAAGCAAACCAACAACCAAAAAATTAACCAAACCTGAAAACCCTCCCCCCGCCACACTTTTCACCCCGTTTAAAATATCACGCGCTATTCCGGAAGTGCCGTAAATCAACCCGATATACAAGACCACTATCATCCATTTGATATAATATCTCATTGCCTGTCCCTCACAGTGTTTTCTTTATTTTGTTGTTTGACAACTTCATATGTCTCCCCATCTGAAACAATTGTCACATTCCCATCCCGGTCTGTTCTCAAAACACGGGTATTTTCTTTCTCATATCTTTCCACCACAGCCTCACTTGGTGTTTTGTATAAGGTGCTGTAACCGCAGGAAATAACAGCTGTTTCAGGCTGCACATGCCGAATAAAAAACAATGAAGAAGCATCATTCAGTCCATGATGAGGCACTTTTAACACATGGCTTTTCAAGTCATACTGATATCGTTCCACATAACATTTTTCAGATGTCTTCCCAATATCACCTGTCAACAAAAACCTCACTTTTCCGTGCCTCACTTGAAAAACCAATGAGCTGTCATTCACATTGCCCCATAACTGATCTTTGAAAGGCCCAAAAATAACCACTTCCAATTGAGGACCCAGAACCATGTCATTTCTTCCTTCAATGATGACAATGGGAATTCCCTTGGACTGAACCTTTTCCAACACCTGATCATAAACCTCCCATTCAGACAGCTGTTGTTTTTGAGAGGGATGAACATTTGTCTCACCTCTCATGATCAACCCCACCTCAAATGTATCCAAAACAGACAAAAAACCGCCCACATGATCCTGGTGCGGGTGAGAAAAAACAGCCACATCTATCTTGTTCACACCTGTCTGTTGTAAAAAAGGCACAACACTCTTTTTCCCGGCTTCCGGCTTTCCAGCATCCAACAGAACACACTTATTTCCGGGGGTTCTCATCAAAACAGCATCTCCCTTGCCGCAGTCCAAAAAAACCATTTCCAGACGACCGCCTGAAGAGGACAATCCCGTCCTGACACAACACAGAAAAAATATTATGAATAATCCGATTTTTTTCATAAAATAGTATTATAAATTATTACATAACGTGGATAAACCGAAAATAACCAAATTCCAAGGACAGTGATCTTGGATATTGGAATTTGTTTGGTTATTGTTTTTTGGAATTTAATCATTGGGAGGTCATCATGGCACAATTCAAAGCATTCCAACACGGTGTTGAAATCAGCGGGGACGCCGTCCTGTCCGTTATTGACGGATTTGTCGGTTCAAAAGAAAAGTCATATAACATATTGTCCGAACACGGCATTCACAATCCGCAGCCGGGCAAATGGTATTTACAGCAGTCATGGCTCAATGCCTTTGAAACCATTGCCAATGATTTGGGCCCTTCCACGCTTTTTTCAATCGGCCGGAAAATCCCGCAAAACGCCATTTTCCCCAAGGAAATAGACAACATTGAAAAAGCACTGGCCTCCATTGACAAAGCCTATCATATGAATCACAGAAACGGTGAAATCGGCAATTACGTCTATGAGAAAACAGGTGACAAATCAGTTAGAATGGTCTGCAAAAATCCGTATCCCTGTGATTTTGACCGGGGCATTATTCAAGAAATGGCCTCCAGATTTAAGCCAAGAGACTGCTATGCCGTGTCTGTGACGCACGACAATTCCGCGCCCTGCCGCAAAAAAGGCCATCACTCCTGCACCTACCACGTCAATTGGTAAAGTGCGTGACTATCAGGGAACCACGGATAGACACGGTAAGAACAAAAATACTTATGATTTTTATCAATACAATTATATGTTTTTTTGACGGCACAGCGCTTCTTTAAGAACTAAAAAAGCAAATACAGGCAGTTTCAGCATGCGAAAAATGCGACGAGGTTCTTGGATAAGCCGGAACAACCATTCCAAACCAATTTTTCTCATCAAACGTGGCGCTCTTTTAAGCTGACCAGACAACACATCAAAACTCCCTCCCACTCCTATGATCACTTTGGCATTTAATTTGTTTTTGCTTTGCCGGATCCATATATCCTGCCTGGGGACATCCATGGCCACAAACAAAAGATCCGGCTCAGCTTGCGCAATTTTTTGAATCACTTCTTGTTCCTGCCATAAGCCCTTTGCTCTTTGCCCTTTGCCTATAAAATAACCATCATGCCACCCTGCCACTAAAAAACCCGGATATTTTTTGTGCAAATTTTGGGAGGTTTTCTCTGCGACACCGGGCTTGGCCCCTAAAAAAAACACTTTCCATGTGTTTTGCGCGGCTTTTTGACACAAATGACCCATGAGGTCAATACCAGGAATCCGGGCAGGAACACACAATTGCGCGCGCTGATGCAACAAACGAGCAGCCAGCACAACACCGATTGAATCAGGGATCACAAGATCAGTCTGGTCAAAAGCTTGTTTGAGTTCGGGGTTTTTTTGAGCAGCCAAAACCATTAAAGCATTGGCCGTGATGATTTGGTGAGGTGTTTTTTGAGAGACAAATTGGTCAATAGAAAAAAGAATTTGATCCAAGGTCAAACAATCAATGCGTATGCCTAGAATATATAACATTTCGCGAGCGCAGTGAGCCAATTTCATCCGCCACGAATGAATGGCGGATCAATTTCGCGGCCAAAGGCCGCCAATTTCAATTAATTTTTAGTCTTTATTTCTTCGCTTCTGCAATAATTTCTTCAGGTCTCGCAGCCTTTCCATGGGCATTGTCGTTTTTCAAGCGCGCGGACAGGATGCGGGACACCCCCAGTGTTTCCATGGTCACGCCAAACAGTGTGTCAGCCATTTCCATGCTGCGCTTGTTGTGCGTGATCATAATGAATTGCGACTGATGGGAAAAGCTCCGGATCAAAGTAATAAAACGGGTGACATTGGCTTCATCCAGAGGCGCATCCACCTCGTCCAATACGGCAAACGGCGCTGGTCTGACCATAAAAAAAGCAAACAGCAAAGCCACGGCTGTCAGGGCTTTTTCACCGCCGGAAAGCAGTGCAATGTTCTGCAGTTTTTTGCCCGGCGGCTGCGCATAAATTTCAATGCCTGTGCTGAGCAGATCAGTCTCGTCTGTTAAACGCACATCCGCTTCACCGCCTGAAAACAACTGGCCGTAAAGCATCTTGAAATTCTCACGCACCTTCACAAATGTTTCCCGGAAATTTTCCCGCGTGGCCGCATTGACCTTTTGGATGGTGGCGTGCAGGTCTTCTTTGGCTTTCACTAGATCCTGCTGCTGTGACAAAAGAAAATTATACCGCTCCTCAAGCTGTGAATGTTCCTCAGGGGCCGCCAGATTCACAGGCCCCATATTGTCCACGCGCCGCCGCAGTCTGTCCAAATCCACAGTTGAGACATCTTTTTCCGGCACCGGGTGTATGTCTTTGGATTCAGCGTATGAAAGTCCGTATTTTTCCTTCATATGAGATTCCGTGCTTTCACGCTTGAATTCCGCGTGGCTGTGCTGAATCTTTTTGTCCTGAAACTGATTTTTCATTTCTTCTGTTTGTTCCCGCAATTCTGTCAATCCGGTCTGCACATTGGACAATTGTGTGTGAAGGGACTGCCGCTCCGTGTGCAAAGTTTCCAAATCCTGGCTCACATCCCGGCGTTTCATCAGCATGGATTCAATGGTTTCCTGAGAATCCTGCTGAATGCGTTTCTGTTCGTCAATCCGCTGGTCAGACCCGGCGCGTTCCTGTGACTTCACCTCAAGCGTGGTATGCAGCGATGAGATCTCCGTGTGAATATCAGACAACTGCTTTTCTTTCCAATGGATCCTGTCCTGGTGGCTGTGAGCGCGTTCGCGCGCCACTGCCAGTTCAGAAGAAGCCGCAAAGGTTTCAGATTGCTGTTTTTGCAAAGACGCCTGAAGCGCCTGCCAGTCTGTCCGAAGGCCGGCTTCTTCCTCTCCCAGAATCTGCATTCGTTTTTCCACCCCAGACACGGTTTCTTCAGCGCGCAAATGCTCCTGCTTGATTTTGTCAATATCCGCGCTGATCAACAGCATTTCCTCTTTCAAAAGTGTCAGTTGTGATGACAATTTTTCTTCTTCATGCTGGAAAAATGTCTTTTTCATGCGTACAGCTTCACCGTCTTTGCGAATGGACTCAAAATCTTCCAGCAACAAATTCTGAATGGACTCCATTTCAGATTTTTCCAAAGACAATGTTTCCAATGTGTGATTATTGGACTGAATTTCTTTTTGAAGATTTTCCCGTCTCAAAGAATCAAATGCCGGTGCAGGCACAGGATCACTGCCGCCTTCCAAAACACCGTTCCCATACAAAGCAGCGCCTGCGGAAATCCATTGACCCAGAAAGAATTGAACCACAGGTTCGAATTTGGTATCCGCCTGCGCCATCAGGGCCACTGACTTTTGGTCAATGCCAGGGATATTACAAGAAGACTCCGGCAGTTTGTCTAAAATGACAAACCTGGCCCGGCCTTTGCCTTGCGTGCGCAAATAATCAATGGCTGCCTGAGCATCCTGAAGCGTGTCAGCCACCATGTCATTGACATGTTGTCCCAAAGACTGCCGCACCGTGGTCTCATCCAAAGAAGACACATTGACCAGCTTGCCCAAGGGCCCGTAAACGCCCGGCAAACCTGCATTGAGAATGGCTTGCACCCCTTGCGCGTATTGATCAGACGCCTCCCATTCTTCCTGCGCATCAAGCTGGGCTTGGGCTTTGAAATAATCCGATTGCACATCGCTGATTGTTTTTGACAATTCCGCGAGTTTGCCTTCAACTTCCTGCAAAGCGGTTTTGTTTTGCTGCTCTTGCTGTTCCACTTGTGCCAATTGCCGGGTGCATCCTTCGTTGTCAGCAATAACAGACGCCAAACCGGCATCAGTCTCTTTTATTTTTTCTTCTGTCTTCATGTGTTCTTTTTGGTGGCCGGACAACTGCATGTCCAAACGTGTTTCCAAGGAACGCTGTGAAGAGATTTCATTGTGCAGCTGTGTGGATTCATGATTTTTCTGCCACAGTGCGTCCTGAAGATTTTTGGCTTTTTCTTCCAGCTCTTTCAACACATTGGCCTTGCCTTGATGGTTTTCTTCTGCAGACTGTAGTATAGCAGAAGCTTCCTGGGCAGTGGCAGCTTCTGTTTCCAAAGCAGCCTTCACTTCAGCGCCCATTTTTTCAAGTTCAGCCAAGCGGGCGCGTCCCTGTGCAATTTCCGCGTCCAACACCATGTCACGGTGATGAATTTCCTCTTCGCGTTCACGCGCAGTGGTTTGTTTCTGTTCCGCCAAACCAATGGCCCCGTCAATTTCGGAAATATGGCGGTTGAACTCCACAAGCTTTTCCCCCTGCTGTGTTTCCTGCCAGCGCAGGTCTGTCAGTTGGGCTTCCAATTGCGCAATATCAGCTGTTTTCTGCTGAATGTCTTTCTCAATGACCTGCAAAGCCTGTCCAATGGAAGTGATCTGTTCATCCAATTGAGAAATTTCCCACAGCCAATGATTGATTTCAATGGTTTTCAAATCTTCTCTGATCTTTTGATACTGGCGGGCTTTGCGCACAGAAGACTCTATTTTGTCCATCTGTTCTTTGGTCATGGCAATCACGTCGGAGAGACGGTCCAAGTCCAATTGCACACGTTCCATTTTCCGCAAGGCTTCTTCACGGCGGGCTTTGTATTTGGACACACCCGCAGCCTCTTCAAACAATTCCCGGCGTTCTTCAGGGCGCGCATTTAAAATATATTCCACACGGCCTTGTTCCCTAATGGAATAACCTTCTTCTCCGATGCCTGTGTCCAAGAACAAATCCTTAATATCGCGCAGCCTGCACTGGGTTTTGTTTAAAAAATATTCGGATTCACCTGAACGGAACAAACGCCTTGTCACTGTGACTTCCGAGTAATCAATGGGAAGACGGTTTTGTGAATTGTCAAAGGTGAGAGACACTTCTGACAGATTGCCTGGTACACGCTTGGCAGAACCATTGAATATCACATCCAATAATACTTTTGAACGCAGTGATTTGGCGGACATTTCCCCCAAACACCATCGGATCGCATCCACCACATTGGATTTACCGCATCCATTGGGACCCACAACAGCGATAATCCCGGGCTCAAAATCCAAACGGGTCTTTTCAGCAAATGATTTAAAACCAGTCATTTCAAGGCGTTTTAAGTACATCTTTTACCATCCTTTTGCATCGGCGTATTGTTTTCTACCAACAATTGTCCATATTTTACCAATATACTAATAAATGTCAAGGCAGATATGTGTCATGCAGCCATTCGGTCACCCTTTGAACCCGGATTGTGCATTAGGGCGTGAGGACCGAGGCGAAGCAACCGAGTCAGTTTCGACGAAAAACACGAGCGCACAGCCGTACGCTATGGGCGAGTATTTGAGAAAGAAAATGTCTTGGGAGCGGACCGGTGAAGTGATAGGATAAATTGTTGAAGGTGAATTAATTGTACTATTTAGGTCTCTGTAATTGCCCGATTTATCGGGCGTATTTCAGATATGGTCTTTAAGCAATTTTTAAAAGCGCCCAATAAATTGGGCAATTACACATAAAACATAAATCAAGGGGACTGTTGCGAAAGTCAGGAATGATGAATTTCATTTAAAACAGTACATGTAAAAGTGCTCATCGCACCCAATCCCAAAAAAACTTAAGGCCCACCAGCCCCAAAGCCACATAAACAAACCGGATAAAATGTTGATGGGACAATCGCATCACAAGCATTTTCCCCACACACGCGCCTGTCAGCGCGACAAAAACCAATCCAATGATAATGAATAACCATTCTCTTGTCACATAGCCATGAGCAAGGTATACCGGCACCCTCACCACATCAATGAGCAATGCAATCATGGCCGAAGTCCCCAAATAGGTCTCTTTATCAAGATGAAAAGAAAGTAAACACGCTGAGCGAATAGGACCGCCGGTCCCAATGAGCCCGGAAATAAACCCGGCGCCCATGCCGCCTAAATAAGCAGTTTTTGGTTCTTGTTTAAAGCTCAGTTTTTTGCCCAGAAAATGCAAAAGAACATAAACAATCAAAAACAACCCAAAAAAACCTTTAATCGTCATAGGATTGAAATACTTGGTGAGAAAAGCGCCTACAACCGATAAAATGATTCCGGCAGAACCGAATCTGACAACCAGAAACCAATTGATGTGTTTCCGAAAAAGGAAGGAACGCGAAGCATCACCGCAGACATGAAAGATGGCCACCAAAGCAATCACTGTTTTCATGTTAATGACAAAACCAGCCAAAGAAGTGAGTA
>JANQER010000150.1 GCA_028278255.1 Elusimicrobiota bacterium
CCCAGGATTAACTCAAAAAATTTGGGTTAATCCCAGATAAGCGTAGTTGCCCGATTTATCGGGCTCTTTAAGGCAAATAAATGCGTTAAAAGCGCCCCATAAATGGGGCAATTACAAAAATCCAGCTTATCTAAACCGCATTGGGATTAAGCCTATTTATAATTTGGTCGATAATTATGGCATGGGCCAAAAAAGGCCCCAAAAACAAGCAAGGAAATGCCTTATTGCCGGCAAAACAGAGGAGATAAAATGGATCCGCAGGATCAAGTGAAAATCAAAATAAAGCCAGGCACAAAAAACATATTCCAAACAGACCTGACTCTGGTGGATATTGCAGATGAATTGCAGCGCCTGGAAAAAAATATCACTCAAATATCAGGCAATGCCAATGCTCAATATGAGGAAGCGCAAAAAATTCACGAGATCACCTCCCGGTTTAATGCCGGGTTTATGCTGGATGATGTGATGGAGGGGATTTATGAAGATTTTCATGAATTCATCCCTTACGACAGAATTGGGTTGGCTTTAATTGAAGAGGACGGAGACACTGTGCGCGCGCGCTGGGCCAAGTCCAATCAGCCGCATGTGGAATTACAGATTGGGTACACAGACACTTTAGAAGGCAGCAGTTTGGAAGACATCCTTAAAACCAAGGAACCCAGGATCATTAATGATTTGGAAGAATATCTGAAGCACAAACCCGGTTCAAACTCCACCAGGCTGGTGGTGGAGGAAGGACTCAGGTCCTCGCTCACCTGTCCGCTCATTGTGAAAGGCGTGCCTGTTGGGTTTTTGTTTTTTTCAAGCATCACTCCGTTCACTTATGAAAGAATACATGTGGGCACTTTCAAACGTATTGCAGATCAATTGTCGCTTATTCTGGAAAAAAGCAAGCTGGCCTCTGAATTGGCCAAACAAAAGCATGAATTGGAAAAAAAGAATCAAGAACTGAAACAATTGGATGAACTCAAAAACAGGCTTTTGGGCATGGCCGCGCATGACATGCGCAACCCGATCCTGTATAACGAGTGGGTGTCTGACCATCTTTTGCAAAAAGGCAATAGTATTTCCGAAGAAGACAAAAAAATGTTTTTAACGGATATTAATGAACAAGCCAAATACATGACACAGCTTTTGAATGACCTTCTTGAGTTCACAAGCATCCAGTCAGGTGAAATTCATCTGCAAACAACAGCTTTTGACATGGGACATTTTTTAGAGGAAGTGGTGCAAAGGCACAACAAGCTGGCAGAATACAAAAATTCAAAAGTCGTTTTGGACACACTGCCGGAAGGCCGGGTCAAGGCTGATCCTCTGCGCACCCGGCAGATTATGGACAATCTGATTTCAAATGCCGTGAAATATGCGCCGTCCGGAAGCACAGCGCATATCAAAGCCATGCGTGACGGGCATGACTGGCGCATTGAAGTGCATGACAACGGACCCGGAATTTCTTCCACGGATCAGCAGAAACTGTTTCATGATTTTGTCAAATTGTCCATCCAGCCCACAGCCAATGAAACCAGCACTGGCCTGGGACTGGCCATCACCAAACGTATGGTGGAAGCTCAAGGCGGGCAAATCGGCGTGGCTTCAGAAGTCAGCCATGGCTCTGTTTTTTGGTTCACACTGCCCATCACCGAAGAAACAAATCCCAACCCTGCCTCCTGATTCATTTTGGATTCAGACCACAAATTTGCTATTATTGTTCACAGCATTTTAATATTTGCATTTCCAGGAATTTAGCCTTTGTTTGATGATTGTATCTTGGTCATTGGTTATTATTTGGTTATTGTTTCTTGGAATTTAGTTGTTTCCGGTTTATCCGGGTTAGGATTTAGGATTTTCTTTTAAATATATGCCTCTCTACGAATACCAATGTCAAAAGTGCCAAAAAACCGAAGAATTCCTGGAATCCATGGATGCGCAGGAAAAGCACGTGTGTCCTGTTTGCAAAAACCAGACCATGCAAAAGATCATTTCCACTTTCAGTGCACAGTCAAAATCCAGCGCGCCCAGCCCCTGCTGTGAATCCGCCGGCCCCAGCGGCTGCCCCTCAGCCGGAGGCCCGTGTCCTTATCAATGACAAGTCAAAAAAATGAATACACGGAGTGCGTTGACAGGGAAATCGTGATATACTATTTGTAAGAGCGCTGCAAGAGGATTAAAAATGGATAGAATAACAGCAGATTCAAGTGTTTGTGGCGGTGAGCCTTGCATCAAGGGAACTCGAATCCCTGTATGGGTGGTTTTAAGTCATTTGGCTGCTGGTGACACAACTAAAGAATTGCTCGAAGAATTCCCTAGTATTAATGAATCTGATATTCGTGCATGTTTTGAATATGCCTCATATCTCGCCAAGGAACATGTCGCGTGAAACAGCATGTTTTTCTTGATGAAAATATCAGTTGGCAGGTTGAATCATGCTGAAAAAGTGAAAGCAATCGTTTATATCACACGGGGTGATTTGAGGTCACAAGAAGAAAAAGAATTGGTGGAACGGTTCTTTAGGTTGCATTCAATTGATTTGTTTCAAAACCGCCTTGTTTTTATCTCTAGGACACAAACCAGAATACGTTAATTTGTTGAGGTTATTGATGAAACATTTAATACTTTACGCACATCCTAACCCCAAAAGCCTGAATCATGCCATCATGGAATCAGCCAAACAAGCTTGTGAAGACGCTGGGCATGAAGTGCGGGTACGGGATTTATATGCTTTGAATTTTCAGCCTGTTTTAACAGGCGAAGACCTGGTGGGGTTTCAGCAGGGAAAAACACCGGCAGACATTGCAGAAGAGCAAACACATGTGGCCTGGGCGGATATGATCACCATGATTTACCCTGTGTGGTGGATTGGACCGCCGGCCATCCTGAAAGGATATATTGACCGTGTTTTCAGCTTCGGATTTGCATACAAGTTTGATAAAGGAAAGCTGATTAAAATGCTCGCAGGCAAAAAAACCATGGTGATTAACACCGGCGGCGAATCCAATGCCCATTATGAAAAAAACGGCGTTTGCGCGGCCATGGAAAAAGCCGTGCGCGCAGGCATTGAAGATTTCTGCGGGGTCAGTGTGGCCTCATATCACTATTTCGGCTCCATCCCCATCCTGGACGAATCAGCCAGAAAAAACATCCTCTCACAAATCAAAAGTCTGTATTGAACGAATTTGCCTTGCCTGTCTTTAATTCTTTATTTGTCGGATAATAATGCGTGGCTTTGTCGCGCATTTTCCAGGCTTTTTCAAGGATGTCTTGGGTGTTATAATCGGGCGCGTACAGGACTTTTCTCAGGCAATAGATCACTTCACTGTTGAGACTGCGATGATGTTGATGGGCAGCGGTCTTGAGTCTTTTAACCAATTGATCTGGTATATTTTTTATTATTATATCAGCCATAAACACCCCCAATGTTTATAGGATATGACTGTCTAAAAAAAACCAAATCCTTGAAATTAAGTGTTTGTCTCCCCTCACAATCCCTCAATAATAGCGTATCCCCGTTATTGGTTTTTGTCAACAAACTTAAGTACGGGTCAGGCATGCCTGACCCGTATTGCCCGCGAATCAATGGTCGATGCATGAAATTTGCTACAATGCATCCCATGTTCCCTCAAAAGACCATCAACAATCAGCCGGCCGTGTCTTGGCCGTCTTTTTTTTCTGCGCAAGGCCCTTTGGCTGAGGCTGTGAAGGGATATGAATCCAGGCCCCAGCAAATCCAAATGGCTGAGTCTGTGCAAAAAGCATTGGACCAGCAGGAACATCTGGTGGTAGAAGCCGGCACTGGCGTGGGGAAATCCTTGGCGTATTTGCTGCCTTGCGCGCTCTGGGCTGTTCAAAACAACAAAAAAGTCATTGTGTCCACCCACACCAAAGCCTTGCAGGAACAGCTGGTTCAAAATGATTTGCCGCTCATACAATCCATTTTAAACGAGCAGGGACTGGATTTTCGATTTTCTCTGCTCATGGGCGCGAACAATTATCTGTGTCTGGATCGATTGGCGCGCTGCCAAAATCCGCAAATGGACTTACTTGAATCTCCTCTGCCAGCCGGATTAATGGACAATCTCACGAATTGGGCCAAAACCGCCCAAACAGGATTGCGCACACAACTGCCAGTGAAAGTGCCTGACCATGCCTGGCGCCACATGTGCCGGGACACCTATCTCTGTTTGGGCCGAAAAAGCCCATTTTACAAGTCATGTCTGTATCAAAAAGACCTGAACCAAGCCCGCAAATCCCATATTGTGGTGGTCAATCACCATTTGTTTTTTGCTGGCCTGCCTGTGGACAATATTGACGCAGTTGTATTTGATGAAGCCCACACATTGGAAGACACGGCCAGCCATTATATGGGCTTTTCCATGAACAACCAATCTTTTAAATGGCTTTTGCATGAGATTTATCAGGCAGAATCCACCCATGGGCTGGCACATCGGCTCAGTGCCATGGCGCCTGGCTGGAAAAAAAGTCTGGAAAAAAACATACACCAGCTCCACAAACAAGCGCAGGTCTTTTTCTCAAACCTTGTGTCGCACACCAGACTGACCGCTTCTGCGCACCGGTTCACAGAACCGCTCACCATTCCGGACAACTTAACAGAACCTTTAATGACTTTATCAGATCTATTGTCCGAAGCTGTCAAAGCCAGCCAATCCGCTGAACACGAGGCCGACATCCGCTCGCATTTGGAAAAAGTCATGGAAATCATAAAAGTGCTCACAGCTTTTTATAACCCTTTTGAGCCGGACAAAGCTTATTGGATGGAATCCACAAAAACAAAGAAAGCAGAACAGATCTCTTTGTTTTGCGCGCCAGTGGATGTGTCTGACATGCTGAACAATACTGTTTTCAGTTTGTACAATCCAGTGATACTGACGTCAGCCACATTGGCTGTGGGCCGGTCTTTTCAAATCATTAAAAGCCGGCTGGGCCTGGGAGAAAGCCTGGAAACCTTTTTGGATTCGCCTTTTCCTTTTCACAAACAAGCTGCGCTCCACATTGAACCGAATATGCCAGACCCCAAAACAGATCCTGTGGCTTATGAAATGTGCATTGTGGACAAATGCATTGAACTGTGTGATTGTGTGCCTGGAGGCATATTTGTGCTGTTCACGAGCTGGGCCCTGCTGGGGAAGGTGCATGACAAACTGAAGCACGACATAACAGATCGGCCTGTTTTTAAACAAGGCCAATCCCTGCCGTTTCAGCTCATAGAAAAATTCAAAAAAGCCAAAAACGGAATTTTGTTGGGCACAGACACTTTTTGGCAGGGCGTGGACGTGCCTGGCCAGTCCTTATCTTGCGTGGTGATCACGCGTCTGCCCTTTGCCTCGCCTTCAGCCCCTCTGGAACAAGCCAAAATGGAATATTTGGAAAAACAAGGCAAAAATGTGTTCAATGAATACACAGTGCCCAAAGCCATTATCAAATTCAGACAGGGATTCGGCCGTTTGATCCGCACCCAAACAGATGTGGGTGCTGTGGTCATCCTAGACCCGCGCGTACAAACCAAATCCTATGGCCAAGCTTTTCTCCATTCTCTGCCTGTCTGCAAAACAACAAGGTCAAAGCCGGAATTAAAAGTATTTTTTGAAAACACGTGATCAGGTACCTGGGTGTTTTTCACGCTCACCTGCCGGATCAATGACCTGTCATTTATTGTTATATAATTATATATGTCCCAATGCGAGAAATGTTGCTAAAAATTTACAACTTATTAAGGCTTTCTTAAGGCCAGTCCTTTATAATTGTGTATACCCTAATTTTTAAAGGTCCTTGGAGTTCAAGGAGATGAATATGACTCTTTTACGGTTTCGCCAAATGATTTGCCTGGTGACTGTGACTGGTTTTTTATTTCAATGTGTATGTGCTCACGCGGTAGAGGCCAGCTTTTGGGAGCAGCGGCGCAAATCTGTACAACAAATGAAACAGGGCACCAGAGCGCCTGTTTATGCGCAGTCCAAGCATGGCCTTTCTTCTGCACAGTATGACATGCTGGCTCATTTGCCTGCGCCGAGTCAAATGGGTTTGCACCTTTCTCAACACACAGGTCTAGTGTCTGCGCCGCCATCTTCTTCTGCGCCCAATACTCCCTTGCCATTTAAACTCACCACCTCATCCGGACAATCTCCGTCTTGGATGTCTTCCGTTATTCTGCCTTATGGATCCATCCGTGAAATTCATTTGGCCAAAAACCCTGATGCGCCTATTATTGTCCACATACAAGACGCACACGGCATTGAAGAAGCACAAAAAAACATATCAGCCATGATCCAAGGGTTACGGGAAAAACAGTCTGTGGATTTAGTGGGCTTGGAAAGCGCGAGCGGGGCTTTTGATCTTAAATCTTTTCGGCATTGGCCTGACAGCGCAGTGGTGCGAGAAGTGGCAGAATTTTTTCTGAAGCAAGGCAAAATAGGCGGTCCTGAATTTGCCGGCATCACAACGCCAGAACCGCCGGTCTTATATGGGGTAGAAAACCAAGACTTATATGTGGCCAATGTCAAAGCACTCAAAGAGTCCATCACAGCCAAGCCTGCCATGACAAAAACCCTGGCTGATCTCAAAAAAAGGACTTCAGCATTAAAGGACACTGTTTATTCTCAATCGCTTAAAGATTTTGACCGTCAATTAAGAGATTATCAAAAACAAAAGCTGGGACTGAGCGCATATGTGCGCTGCTTGTTTGACAATATGCCAGCCCAAACATCTGCCTCATTTTCCAATTTACATCTTTTGATGAAAGCTTTGCACGCGGAAGACTCTTTGGATTTTAAGAAAGTAGAGAAAGAGCGTTTTCAATTGGTTGAAACATTGGCCGGCCGTTTGTCAAAGCAACAGTTAAATCTGCTTGTTCAGCGGAGCTTTGATTACCGGTCTCATCAAATGAGTTATGGAGATTATCACCGGTTTCTTAGGCGCTTGTGCCGCAAGAACAAGATTTCTCTAAAATCTCTGACTCAATTCAATAATTATATTGAATATATCCTTTTGGCAGAACAGATTGACCGCAGCCGTCTTTTGGAAGAGTTGTCTTTGGCGGAACAAGAAGTCCTGGATTCTTTGTGTGTGACGCCAGAACAAAAACAATTGGCTGATATGAGCCGGCATGTGATTCTTTTGGAAAAACTTGCCACACACACCATGACGCCGGATGATTGGGCGGGCTATCAAGAAAAACGCAGCGTTATTCTGGAGATACACACGGGACTGGCTTCTCTGGGATCTGAGCAAGAACAGACTCATAATGCTTCTGCATTGTCATTAACAGTAAAGCCCTTTGAGGATTTTTGCCGCTATGCGATTGATCGCAATACAGCGTTTGTGGGCAATTTGCTGACGCAAATGAAAACACAGAACGCGCGTTCCGCTGTTTTGGTGGCTGGCGGGTTTCACTCAGAGGGGTTGGCCCGTATTTTCCGAAAAAAAGACCTGTCTTATGCAGTGGTGACGCCTAAAATAACAGAAATCCCCGAAAACAATCATTATTTGGATGTGTTTGCACGTGACCCTTTGCCTTTGGAAAAACTTTTTGCAGGGGAAACCATTTTCCTTAATATCCCCCGCTTAACAGCCAGTCATGCTGTGCCGGGGTTTGGTTCACAAGCAAAAGCGTTTGCCAGAGACTTTATTGCCACAATGGCTTCTGCATGTTCCATTATTCAGTCAACCCTGAGTCTTGAAGAAATTCAAGCCACTGCCAACCAAAACATCGGCGCACTAAAATCACCCTTTCCTATTCATATCACCCGAACTCATGATGGGACCCGCACAAGTGTTGACACAGACAAGGATGGGCGTGCGGATATTGCCATTCATGCTGTCCCAGAGCAAATCCCAGGCCGTGTTTCTTCAGGGAAAATTGAAACGCGTGTTTTCAGCTTTGGACAGCTTTTATATGGACCAGCCATCCGCACATGGGGACAAAAAGCAAATCAAGCCATACAAAAAACTTTTAAATTACTCTTCAAAACACGGGAAAAAGGCACTTCAGCCACAGTTGAAGAAATCATTCACCTGCCAACACAAGAACAATGGTTTTTTGCCGCGCCAGCAGTCGTTGGTGCAATGGGTTTTGTGTTTTCCGGCTTATTCATGGCCATTGGACTTGGCGGCCTGACCATGGCCTTGTTATGGCCTGTCTTTCGTTCAGCCCACCGGCAAAGAATTCAGTTTGCCTCATCTCATTTTCAGATGTCTTCACTTCAATACACGCTTTACTTATTGTCGCGGTATGTTTTGTTTGGCATGTGCGGGCTTGTGTTTGTGTTGGCAGGAGGCCTGGTCTCTGCAGGTTCGCCAGCAGGATTTGACACCCTTGTCCTGAGCCAATGGTCTCTGCTCGGGCAAGTGATTGTCTGGCTGCTCCATGTCATCAACAACCTCATCTTTATCCCAGCCGCAGGCGACCGGTCGCTTCCCCGAACAAGCAAAGGGTTTTGGTTTACTTATTTCTCTGGGTGGGGAGAAACCAAGCTTTGCGTGACCAAACGTTTTATTGCAGATGTTAAAAAGAATAAAGGAGCGGTTTTCAGGAATCTGGTGGAACAGACCCTTCATGCTATTAGAGACAAACAACCCAATACGCCTGTCACAATTCGTGATGATCGCTATGAATTGACCTTTTACTATTATGGTTCTGACACAGATCTTAGAATTGTTCTTTTTTCTTTTGGTTTACAATCAGACGTTCTTTACGAAAACAAAGACAGTTTGTTAACAGAAGACCCATGGCTTTTTGCGCCTGATGATGAAGATTTGGAAGCGCTCAGCACTGCTTTGCAAACTGAAGAAGAAAAAAAGGAACAAAAATCATGGGCTTCTTTCTTTTTTGAGGATCAGCCTGAAAAGCAACGCTCTTTGAAAGAATTGATAAAAGAACTGTCTGGCAAAGAGACTTTGGCAGAGGCTGATGATTTTATTCTGTCTGTTGTGAAAACACATAATCCTGCATGGGATCTTCATCAGCGTCTGGCCAATTTTGCCGGTCATTTGCCTGATCACGGACATTCATATATGAAGCTCAAGACACGCATTGGCCGGCAAGGCATGCCTTTTCGCTGGCTTACCCTTGAAGATTTGCGCACAATGGATGCTGTGTTGACGCCTTGGCATGAGCATTGGCAGTACATTCAAAGCGACAAAATATGGGAATGGGTACAGGCAGAATTTATGAAAGGAACACCGCCGAATTTTTCTGCTATCGCTTCTGTGCGCCATTTTTTGAACATTCCTGGTTTTCAGGAAGCCATTCAGCAAAACTTTTCAGCCTGGCTGATCAGAAGCGTTGTGGACCATGAGTCTAAACAAATCAAGAATTTGGCATTCGCCACAAAAGCCATTGAAGGATTTGATGTTCTCTCAGGCCCGCACATGCCTAAAGGGATTCAGCAATCTTTTGATTCCCGCACAGTTTCTTTGATTAAAAACATCGACAAACAGATCAAGGAGATTGAATTTGACATGAGGATGAAATCAGCTTTTCAATCAAAATCTCTTGACCCGATTAGACTGAGAAATCTCATAACCACCTTTCCTGAGGAAGAAGATCGTATTACCGATGCAATTGTTGATTGGATGAATACAATTATTATCGGGCCAGGTGACCGGGATAAAGCGTCTCAGGCAATTGACGTGCTGCAAAAGCTGCCGGACCTCGTTCCTGACAATGAAGCGCATTTAGGGAATTTAGTCACGAAACTCAGATCCATAAGCGCACCGCGCGCCAAAGTCGCCAAAAAAATTAAAAGATCGCGCCGCGCTGATATTGACCTTGTGATTCTTCAATCAGAAGCTGAAAAATTAACCAAAGTCATTGCGCCTATGATCCCTTATTTGTCAAAGCCCTTTCCAACCACTGAGAATGTGCAGGACATCTTGGATTTAGTGGACGGTATCGATCTTGTGGTGAATAAATTTATTGATGATTGGGAACAAGGTTCGCCTGAGCAGCAGCTTCTGGCAAAAACAATTGATGCTTATTTAAAAAGTGAAAGTCTTTTTTTTACAAAGAATTTTCTAAGAATAATGATAAAGATGTCTTTGACCCCTCTGCGGTTAAATGTCCTTGGCATTTACCTGAACACCTTAAAAACACGCATTGATTTTTTATCCAACATCAGCCAACATGTGTCCAATGGCAATGCCCCTTTGGATCAGAACCAACTGTTGGCCATGGACAAATCGCGTCCTTTCAGTTGGATAGCGCATTTGGGTGTTGGGATTATGATGATTTTTTCTGCCCTCATGTTGGATGGATGGTTGGAATTGCTGGCTGTTGTATCAGGGAGTCTCACTTTTGCGCAAGGATTTGGCGGTCTTGTTCTGGACTTTAAAAAACCTGATGCGCCTGTCACAGCTGGTTTTCAGGATTACCCGCCTTACTGGGCTGATCAGGAGGCCTGGCAAGCTGTGGTTGAATGGAAAAACACCATCAGTCCCGCAGCCATTTCTTTGCGCCCCACATCCAAGCCCGGCCGGCTCATGGAAACAGCCAAGGGCCAAATTGTTGTTTCTCCCTGGCTGCTGGCCAAATCTTATTCCCCGGCTTTTAATTTTATCAGAACATTAATTTTGCCTTTGTTATTAAGGTGGGAATCCTTGCGCTATTCATTATTTCATATGGGCATTTCTTCTTTTGGCCAAATTCTCTTGTCGCCGGTATTATACGCCGCCCAAATTTTCCTGGTTTTTACATATGGGCTTAAATGGATCACTGATACCATAAAAAAATCAAAAGGCTTGTTTGCAGCGCAGCCTATTTCTCCGGGAGAGAGAGGGTTCACACCGCCCATTCTTATGGCTCAAAATGGTTTTAATGGTGGGGGAAAAAGGAATGGCAAAAGAATTAGAAAAAGTCATTCTGCTGCCAAAGCCAATCCCCCTTGGCAGTTTGAGCTTCCTGAATCTAATGGTTGGCGTGTGGAAGTCTCAGAACAGGTTTTAAATGCTTTTTTAGGGCCGAACAAACAGAATGCCACTTATATTCAATCTTTGCACATGATCTCCAAGCACTTAAAAGAGGGATATCCAAATGTAGATTTTTCTAAAACTTTTTCACATTACGGAAGAACAATGTCAGAACTTTATTCCACACGCAGAGGAAAAACACGGCTTTTGTTTGCTGTTGATAAAGACAGAGAAGTGGTTCAATTGTTATGGTTTGGTTTTAAGAAGAGTATAATCAGTTCACAAGGGAAAAAGAAGCATAAGGTAGATCGTCAGAAAATAAAGAGTTTTGCTCAACAGGGATTAACTCCATCACGCAATGCAGAGAAAGTCAGACAATTTTCCTTGTTGCTGGCAGCGGAACCGGAGAAAGACAGTCAAGTGAATTTAAATGGGGGTGTTTTATCAAAGGATCTTCTTTTGAATGACGCAGTGATGACAGGCATGACAACAATGATGGGCGGTATGGGCCGTTCAAAAGGCATACAAGAACTTCATGATTTTCTCATGAAGAATGATCGTATTTTTGTCAGCGACAAAGACACAGGCGAAGTCAATGCGATCATTCCGTTCCTTGAATTGCTGCAAGAGTTTTTGAGCGGCTGGGAAGAAGCAGCAGACATTGATGATTGGGTCACTGTTTTAGAACTTGAGCTTTCTGAGGATGAAAAAAGACAAATTTATATATATTTAACCCAATGGAAAGACACATGGGAAAGTCTTTATACAGATTTAAAGGAGATCATTCAAAATCAAAAAGATTTAACAGAATCTGATGCCATGGCTTTGGCTGGAGTTTATTATCAACACGATTATCTTGGCCTTGAAAATGCCATACAAGAAACTTTTGAAACATGGGCCAGTGACTCCATGGATTTGGGAGAATCTGATGATTATGAATGGCTGAAAATGGGACAAGAAGAAATCAGGAAGATTTATGCTGTTCTTCAAAACGCTCCCAATGGGGAGGAGCCTTTTCATAGCGCATTGGCTGAAGGTTTTATTGGGCAAGATATTTCTGAGCCTGTTAGAGATGGCTTGCCTGCATCAGCGGAAGATGGACAGGTGGACCCGGAATCATTGCTAACAGATACTGATTCTGCCCTTGCACAACCTCTGCTCATTCCACAATTGTCTGATTTCACGCCAGATGAACAAACCCTTATTAATGATGCTGCGCTCTATATGATAGATGAACTGCAGAAACATGGCAAATTCCCTACACAAACGAAAATAGGGGAGAGGGTAGGAGTCGCACAAACAAAAGTTTCAAAAGTATATTTCACAGTTATACTGGCTGTTGCGCTTGACAAGGCTGAACCCCCGGATATCAAAGAGATAATTAATGAGCGATTATTGAATAAATTAACACAACCCAAAAAACGTCGTTCTTCAAAAAAGAAAGAATTTCAGGAAGAAGAACAGCCTCGAGAAGAATTGACTGCGCCGGGTGGAACAGAAGACCCTTCAGCAGCCCCACAGGAAGAGAGCCTGCTCAGCCCCCCCAAATCTGAACCCAAAAAACCCCCATTTGAGGAATTATTGCAACAATTGAAAAAGCTTGATGACGCTCAAAAAGAACGACTGTCAAAAGAAGCAGGCATAAAATTGTTAACCATTCACGGTGTTTTGCTTGCCCCTGAATCACTGGATAAAAGTTTAGCGGTTCGACTCAAAGCCGGTATAAATGCCATGGATCCCTCGCGGTTACAGGCCAGGGCTTTTGCACAAGCCAGCAAAGAAGTGGCTGATACGCTGGTTTTGTTTGCTGACCAGCTCTTGCTTTTTGATAATCCGGAGCATCAATTGATTATGGCCAAAGCCCTGTTGGCCGGAATTAAACGTTTGACGCCTGAAAGACCTGATTCACATTCTAAAGAAAAGCAAGCTGTTTATTCCATGATAGATAAATATATTGCCGAACCCCTTTCTTCAGCCGTGCAAATACTGGGGGAAGGAAAAACTTATTCATTTACCATGATTTTGGGCCGAATCAATGCTCTAAATCAGATGCCTCTTTTGAATCGGGATTTGCTTCTTGATAAAAATGGCATCCCGGACCTTCCCGCCATCGTTAACAAAAAAACATTGGACCGCGGCGCATCAGTGGTGAGTGAGCAAACAAGCCCGTGGTTTTATGCCCATGCCGCTGATATTGAAACGCGCATCTTCTTGGGCGGTTTGGGCCTTTTGTCCTTTTTAGGTGTTTCATTTGCAAGTGATATTCTGCCTTTTGCAGGGGTGATCTTGTGGATGGCCCATGCCATTGAGCCATTCTTAACCACTTGGAAAAACACACAGGAAATGGCTTGGCCAAAAAGGCTGTTTTCTGTTTGTGGCATGGCCATAAAGCGCCTTTTGAACTGGGAGGTAGTGTTTATAGGATTGACCACGACCTTCATTGGGCTTTTGCCTTTGGTCCATACAACCGAAGTTGTTTTGTTTGCAGTGGCAGTGGAAGCATTGGCCCGCATACACAAATCAATCAACAAGGCTTTGTCAGCAAAGAGCACTCAAGAAGATCAGCCGGTCAAAACCCCTGAACAGTCTTTACGCAAAATGGTCAAATACGCCATGGAAACAGGTGATTTAACAGAACTCGTGGGTGAAATTCCTTCTGGGAAAGTCTCTTGGGAGTCATTGCGGCCTACTCTCATCAATGGGTCTATTTGGGATGCGCCATCCCAGAGAAAGGATGTTTTTAAGCGCCTGGAATCAAACCCGCAGATTGCTTCCAGATTGAATCAGCTCCGCTCATATGCCAACAGCTTAAATAATCCGGATCTGATAGACATTTCACTGTTCAATCAGTCCGTGGCGAGCGCTTATCAGGGAATGGGTTTTCTGTCTAACACACAGACAGGGACAGGCCATTTCCTCAATTTGGCGGATTATTTTAAGCCAGGAGAGAACAATCCTTTTAGAGAACATTGGGAACTCCTCTTGTCTATGACAGAAGAGCGTGTCAAAGCTGAAGCTCTTAAACCAGGGCAAATCCTGATCAGCACAGGTGCTGAGAGCCTCGAATTTGAAAACCAAAAACAGGCGCTGTTGAAAAAATTCCCCAAACTCCAGGGCGCGCGTTTCGTTCAAACCTCTATAGGAGAACGTGGTCTCAAGCTTTTACCGGTCGTGCAAGAAGCCAAAGAAAACGGATTGACTTCTCTGGATGTTGTCACGTTTGAAGGAGAGGGAGCAACGCTCCTGGACACGGAAAACGTCGACCATGACTATGTTCATATTCTGCGTCTGAATATCAGCGCTGTGATGGACAAAGCCTTGAAGTTAATGTCCTATGCGCTCACCTTTGCCTAAGGGATCTGCGGGGTTGACAGTAAGCGACTTTTTTTGCCATGAGGCAAAAAAAGTTACATGCTTAAACTGTTATGACTCTTGCGTTTCCGGTTCATCCGGGTTAAGGCTGTATAAAAGAATGAATGGATTTCGCTGTGGAGGGGAATTGATTTAAAATATTTTTGTCGCAGGTAATCAAAGGGATATCAAGCATCTGCGCCAAAGCCACAAACTCACAATCATAAGAGGAGCAGCCTGATTCTTTGGCCAATTGAAACACTGGCAATGAAGGAACTTGAAACGCGTTATTCTGCATAAGTGATTCTGCTTCATGCATGACCCGGCCCGCGTCATGCAAAGTGAATAGATTTTTTCGCAAATAAAGCATGAGCACATTCCGCATCTCAGACTTCCATAACAGAGGCGCAGCCCACTCTGCATCTTTATTCAATACTTTTTCAGCTTCGTGCGTAAACTCGCCTTTAATGAAGAGATACGCAATAATATTGGTATCAACAACTATCAAGGCCTGCCCTCATTTTTGTTTTGATTTAATTCCTTTTCAGTGAGATAGTAATTTTCTGTTTTTTCCCGTAACTTCCAAGCTCTTTCAAGAATAGATTTTGAATCATTGGGCACATGATAGGCGGCTGTTTCAAGGCAGTGAATCACTTCGCTGTTGAGGCTGCGATGATGTTGACGGGCAATTTTTTTTAACTGTTTATGAATATGGTCTGGAATATTCTTTATCATTAAGCTGGCCATAAAATCCACCCCCCTGCAAAACGGTTTCATATTGGCACCATAATGGTATTTTATCCCTAAAACTCGGATTTGTCAATTCATTTTTGTGTTATAGAAGGACCCAAAAGATCTGATAAAGAGCCATGCCTGACGGGGCCCCTTTCATCAAAATGGTGAAAAATGAGCGGTGTTTTGAAGTGGATCAAAAAAGGGTTATCTGAGCTTTTGGACTGCCTTATTGAAGTTTTTATTCTAAAGATATATACTATAAAAAATACAATGGTTTTTAAGGAGACGATTTCATGATAAGGCATGGTTTGTCATGGTTTCATAATTTTTTGTCTGGAACATCGAGTGTCATTAATTTGGCAGGCTCCTCCCCCAATTTTTATTTAAGAAAGAAATTTTTTAACAATAGTTTACAGGGTCTTGATCCTGATGCCGGGGCTATCCTTGATGATTGGTGTGAAATAGCAAATGATATGAGAAAAGGTATTTGTGCTTCTTATCGAGAAGCCAATATAAAAGAACCCACAGAAAAGCAATTGTCCCTATCTTTATAAAATGAATTTCCCGAATAAAAGAATAGAAAAAGAAGAATCTGAAAAAATGGTCATTCATACTGAAATGGCACAGATGAGTGGCCCATTGCCGCCTCCTTCTATAATGAAAGCATATAATGAATTGGTCGAAAAAGGGGCAGAAAGGATTTTTACAAATTTTGAAAATCAGTCACACCACCGTCAAAAAATTGAGGTTCGTGGTCAAATATTTTCCTTTGTTTTGGGGATTGTTATTCTTATGGTGGCGGGATATTTGGCTTATTTAAAGCAAGGACTTGCCACATTTGGCGTCATTGTGGGGTTGTTGATTTCGTTGGTCATTGTATTTAAGCAAACAAGATCATAGTGCCTGCCTTGATAAATTGTTTCCCATAGATGTAAAAAACAGAGTTGAATAATCATGAGCGCTGAAAAATCACAAGAAACGAGCACGTCCCCTGACAACACAACAGACCCCAAAAAATCCCCTGTTCCCATAGAAACCATCCTGAAAAACCGTGTGCTTCAGTTCAGCTTTCGCAGGGCTGCTGTGTGGTTTACCAAAAACGAAATCCTTTTGACCAATGTTTTGGCCGTTTTAGTGGGCATTATCAGCGGGTATGCGGCCATTGGGTTCAGGCTTTTGATTGGATTTTTTCAGAACCTGTTTATGAAAGGGCAGGTGTCTTTTGATCTCATTGACCCCATGGCACATTTGGACCATTTTCATCGTTATTGGATGGTGCTTCTGCCCATTGCGGGTATGTATGTGGTTTGGCTGCTGGTGCGTTATTTTGCCCGTGAAGCCAAAGGTCATGGTATTCCGGAGGTCATGGAAGCTGTGATTGCCAAAAAAGGCATTATCCGCAAACGAGTGGTGGGCATCAAAGCTTTGGCCTCGAGTATTTGCATGGCAGCAGGCGGGTCAGTGGGACGAGAAGGACCCATTGTGCAGATTGGTTCTGCCACAGGCTCTTCTTTGGGGCAGATTTTTAAACTCAAACCCAGCTTGATCAAAGTGCTGATTGGGTGCGGGGCAGCCGGAGGCGTGGCAGCCACCTTTAATACGCCGATTGCAGGGGTTATCTTTGCCATTGAAGTCATTTTGTTGGAACTCAAAACCAGCTCTTTTATTCCTTTGGTGATTTCCACTGTTTTTGCCACTGTGGTGTCGCGGATTTATTTGGGCGCTGAGCCTGCTTTTATTGTGCCGGCTTATACTTTGGAACATTCTTACGAGCTTATTTTCTATTTGGGATTGGGCGCAGTGGCAGCGGTTGTGGGCGTAATGACTATTCATGTGCTTTATTTGTTTGAAGACACATTTGACCAGGTGAACATCCCGAATTTTGCCAAGCCTTTGATGGGGGGATTGATTTTAGGCCTTATTGGATTAAAATTTCCGCAGGTTTTTGGCGTGGGGTATGAAACCATCAGTGATGTTCTTCAGCAAAATACCACGCTGATGCTTATTTTGCCTTTGATCTTTGTCAAAATCATTGCCATGTCAGTGACTTTGGGCGCTGGCGGCTCAGGCGGGATATTTGCGCCTTCTCTTTTTATTGGCGCTATGCTGGGCGGGGCTTACGGCATTGTCATGAATAATCTTTTCCCAAACATCACAGGCGGCTACGGCGGATACGCACTGGTGGGTATGGCCGCTGTTTTTTCCTCCACCAGCCGGGCCACGCTCAGCGCCATTACCATTTTATTTGAAATGACGCAGGACTATCACATTATCCTGCCATTGATGTTTGCCTGTGTGGTCAGTGACCAGCTCTCCTGGGTTTTGTCCAAAGACACCATATACACCAAAAGACTTAGGCGCAGAGGGCTCAATTACAGCCACAATATTGGGATTGATGTGATGGACATCAAACCCATTGAAGAGGTCATGACCACTAAGATTGTCACTGCTTCTGATGACATGACCATTCAGGACGCTGTGGAGCGCCTGATCCCCACAGAACATCATTTCTTTCCTGTGGTGAACAGTGACAAAATCACCATTGGCATTGTGTCAGACACAGACATTGAAGCCGCCCGCGACAACAGCAAGCTGCAGGACAAAATCCAATCCATCCGCCAAATCCCGCCTATTTTGGCTTTTCCGCAAGACTCCATCACCACAGGCCTGAAAAAAATGAAGCGCTTTAAGCTCACGCACTTGATGATTGTGGACCGGCCCACGCGCAAGCTCATGGGCATTGTGTCTGCCCAGGATTTTATCAAGGCCAAATACACAGAAGACGAATAAGCCCACCCCTGACTTTTTTAAAGTCAACTTTAATTTAGTCTTGACTTTTTTAAAGTATGGTATAAAATAGTCATATGAAAAGGTTGCTTGAAAATTTTATTAAAAAAGACCTGTCCGGAAAGATGGTGCTGCTCTCAGGCGCTCGTCAAGTCGGCAAAACAACCCTGTCAAAACAACTAGGGCTTTCCTATGATTACCTCAATTTTGATTCGTCTGATGACCGAAAAATCATTCACAAAAAAACTTGGAACAGGGACGCGCAAATTATCATACTTGATGAAATCCATAAAATGAAAAAATGGAAATCATGGATCAAGGGTGTTTTTGATACTGAGAAAAAACCGCCAAATTTTCTGCTCACAGGGTCTGCCAGGCTGGATATTTATCGAAAAGGCGGGGATTCTCTGGCAGGCCGCCATTTTTCTTACCGTCTTCATCCACTCACAATAAAAGAGGCAGCGCCTCTGTGCGGCGCCAAGGAAGCGTTTGACCGTATTCTCCGGATGGGTGGATTTCCTGAGCCTTTCCTCAAAAACGATCACACCTATGCCAAAAGATGGCGGCGGCGGCATTTGGACATTGTCCTCCGTCAGGATTTAATTGATTTAGAGCGCATCAATGATCTTAAGTCAGTTGAAATCCTTGTGGATTTGTTGAAGGAACGCGTGGGGTCGCTTGTGTCTTATTCTTCTTTGGCAGAAGATCTTCAAACATCAGTTCCCACAATTAAGCATTGGCTGCAGATCCTGGAAAATCTGTATGTGATATTTCCCGTGCGGCCATACCATAAAAACATCGCCAGGAGTCTTTTGAAAGAGCCCAAGTATTATTTCTATGACACAGGCGCTGTGGAATCCGGAGAAGGCGCTCGACTGGAAAATGCCGTGGCTTCTGTCCTAAAGGCGGAACTGCATTTTCTGGAAGACACAACAGGCAGTCGCGTCAATCTGTGCTACTTAAGGGACAAGGAAAAAAGAGAGGTGGATTTCCTAACTGTTGTTGATAAAAAACCTGTTCACCTGATTGAGGTCAAGAAAAGTGATGATAATTTTTCCCCTCATCTTTTTCATTTTTCCCGTTATTTTAAGAACATAGCTTGTTATCAATTGGTCTATCATGCTGTCCGGCCTAAAACAAAAAACAATGTCCGCCTTCTCCCTCTGCCTGAATTCCTTGAGGCTATTTCCTTTTGAACGGAAACCACTAGATCGAAACCTGGCTTTTTTCAATTCTGTGTCTTTTCATTCAGCTCATGAGTGTGTAATATTTATCATATGACAAACAGATTAGACAAAAACAAAAAATGCCATTTGTGCGGGAAAAATGATTGGAAAAAAATTTATCAATCACATCCCCGGAAAAACCACTCTGCCGCATCAGCCCGTCACAAAATAACCATTGATCATTATGGGGACTTCGGACTGATTCTCAAATGCCGGGCCTGCGGATTGGTGTGCCGTGATTTTCAGGAAAGCCAGCAGGAATTGCTGTCTGCTTATGCGGACATGAAAGACGACACATACATGGAAGAGCAGGATTGCCGGAGCATCAATGCGCATTTGTCTTTGCGCGTGATCAAAAAACACAAAACCCAGGGACGATTGCTGGAGGTGGGATGCGCTGTGGGTTTTTTCCTCAACGCGGCCAGAACACATTTTGATGTGTATGGCGTAGAACCGTCTTTATGGGCGGCGCAATTTGCCAAAGAAAAACTCAAACTGGATGTGGGCATTGGGGACATCCAGGACGCGTCATTTGCCAATGAATTTTTTGATGTGGCGTGCCTCGTGGATGTGATTGAACATTTGCCGGATCCCAAAGGCGCCATAGCGCGTATTCATCAATTTCTAAAACCCAACGGGCTTTTGTATCTTGTGACCCCTGATATCCGAAGTTTGGCTGCCAGGGCCCTGGGCCGCCGCTGGTGGGGTTTGCGGCCGGCGCATCTTTATTATTTTTCATACCACACGCTCAAAAAAATGCTGGAGGAGAACGGGTTCACTGTGGTGTCCTGCAGTTCCTATGGCCGTGTCTTCACACTTGGGTATTGGTTGTCCCGCATTAAAAGTTACCCAAGCCTGGTGTATCAAACAATCCGTTTTTTCATCCGGCTGCTGGGTGTGCAGGACAAAGTGTTTTATCTCAACACCCGGGATTCCATTGAACTGTGCGCTGTGAAGGGCCTGCCTGACATCAGACTCCGCAGTGAAAATTTGGCCGCTCCCTCATGACACTTCTTTCCAGCACAGTCGGCTTCTGAACCGAGCCGAAGTGAAAATAATCGCTCCTGTTTTGAAGGTCTGTCAGAATTTTTCGCATAGGTGTATGGTTAAAATTTATGTAAAATTGAAACATGAACACAACAATCAGGCGCATTTTATTGGGATTGTCTTGTTTGCTCTTGTGCGTGCAGGTCTCAGAGGCCAAGAGCCGTAAACGCAAAGCCTTTGTTGCGGCCAAAAAAGAAATTGTTGTTTTAACAGTGGAAAGGATCCGGACCGCGCATTATGATTTTCAGCGGGCTGTGGTCATGGGGGAAAACCGGATCCAGCAATTGCACGCAGATTATCAAGTGGATGGCAGCACACCCCCCACCAAACTGTCCAGAGATTTAAGCACGCTTCGCTCCGCCTGCCAAAAAATGCGATTGCAAAGAGCCCGCGGCCGAAAAATGCCTCCAGACCCCAAAGCAGCTCCTTTGATTGAAAAATATTGGGATGAGTATGCAGCTGGTTATGACAATTTGCTCAATACCATCCAAATGCAAAAACAAATGAAGGCTCCGGAAAACCGCATTTATTGGGATGCCATGAGCGCTTTTGTCCGGCTGCGGTCCATGGCTGAAGAAAAACTTGTTTTTAACACGCCGCCTGGTTACCGGCGGCTGCAGGAGGCGCTGAATAAAAATGAATGGACCCTTTTAAAAGCCATTGAAATCACTCCCAAGAAAACCAGAGGACATATTGAATGTGTGGTGGCGCCTGAGGAAAACATCAGAACAGTCACTGTGGATGTGGCGCCTTTTTATCACCATCCGCAAGGCTTGCTTCCTGAAACCAGCCCTGAGAAAATCGGCGCTTTTACTGTCCCGCCCGGATGCCGCACTGTGACAAAACGGGAATCAGGCATTAAGCTGATATTCCGTTTGAGCCATGGCAAGGGTGTGGCCTATATGGGCTCATCGGAAATAGATTTAATCTATGGCTATTTTGTTGTGCCGCCGGACACAGCCTATTATTTTGAAAACACCACGCCTGAACCGCTGAACTTAGAATACATTGGGCTGAGATAAAACAAACCGGGAAAGGGTGAGTAAAGGAAAGACCTATTTTAAATTTTCATTTTTTCTGCTGTTGACGCATGGTCTTGAGTTCCGAAATAAAGCGACTCCAATATTCTATGTTCTCTTTTTTGAGGGTTTCCTTTTCTTCTTCGATGGCGTGTTGAATTTCTTTTGCGTGAGCGCCCTTTAAGGACATGTTTTGATTTTTTTCGGATTTCATAGGTGCTTGTCCAAATACGGCATGACTCATCCAGCCTCTGGGCTGGGGATATTTTAAGCCATTTTGTCCATTGATGTTGATCTATAATAAACATTTTTTCATTATATCATTTTTAAAAGATATTGCGCTCAAGTGAAAGAATCCTTGAAATCTTGAATGATGATTATTTGTTTGTTTCTTGGCGCTTGGTTATTCTCTTAGTACCCCCTCTTGACAAATTTTTCATAGTGACTATAATTTTTCCTTACTCCTTATGATTAAAACAGATAAACTCTCACGAAAATACGGAAGTTTCACGGCTGTGGACAATGTGTCTTTTGAGATCCAGCCGGGAGAAGTGGTGGGCCTGTTGGGCCACAACGGGGCCGGCAAAACCACCATCCTCAAAATGATCACTGGGTTTTTAGAGCCTTCTGCCGGCGCTATTTCTATTGACAATAAAGACATCACAGAAGACCGCTTGTCCGTTCAAAAAAAGATCGGGTATTTGCCGGAAAACGGGCCTGTGTACCCGGACATGTCTGTGGTGGATTATCTTCTTTTCATGGCTGAGCTCAGGGCTGTGCCCGAGGACATAAAAAAAAGCATTGTGCGGGAAGCCCTGATGCGCACAGAGCTCATGGACAGGGCCAATCAAACCATTGGCACTTTGTCGCGCGGGTACCAGCAGCGTGTGGGCGTGGCCCAGGCTTTGCTGCACAATCCGCAAATTCTTATTTTGGATGAACCCACCAACGGGTTGGATCCTTCCCAAATTCAGCACATGCGTTCTCTGATCGCAGACTTAAGCCAAAAATCCACTGTGATTATCTCCACACATGTTTTGCAGGAAGTGCAGGCTGTGTGCGACCGTGTGATTATTATTGTGAACGGCCGGGTGGCTTTGGACTCCAAAATCACAGATCTCCAAAAATCATCGCGTGTTCTGCTGTCAATAGACCGTTCTCCTGAGGATGCCCAAGAAAAACTCTCTGCACTTGAAGGCGTTCAATCTGTTTCATTTCTCAGGGAAGAAGACGCCCAATTTCATTATGCGCTTCAAATGGGACAAGGGGAAACCGGAGCCCCGCCCCTCAGCCAAGTGCCTCACATTATCAGCGCATTGACAAATGACGGAGTGACCATTTTTGCCATTCATCCGGAAAAACGTGATTTGGAAACCATTTTTAAAGAAATCAACATTGACGCGCGGGAGATTCAAAATGTTCACTGATGTGTACAAAATCATGCGCAAAGAGCTGGCCACATTCTTTTCGTCCCCGCTGGCTTTTATTTTCATTGGCACATTTTTGGCTGTGGTTTTGTTTGTGTTTTTCTGGGTGGAAATGTTCTTTTCCAGAAACATTGCAGACGTGCGTCCCTTGTTCGAATGGATGCCGGTTCTCCTGATCTTTTTAACAGCAGCCTTGACCATGAAAATGTGGAGCGAAGAACGCCGTGTGGGCACCATTGAAATGCTCATGACCATGCCTGTCACAACGCTCAACCTGGTGCTGGGAAAATTTCTGGCCTGCCTGGCCCTGGTGGGAATAGCGCTGGCCTTGACCCTGCCGCTTCCGCTCACTGTGTCCTTTATCGGGAATGTGGACTGGGGGCCGGTGATCGGCGGTTATGTGGCTGTGCTTTTTCTGGCCGCAGCTTACGTGTCTGTGGGATTGTTTATCGGATCAAAAACAGACAACCAAGTCATCAGCCTGATTTGCACTGTTTTGGCGTGTTTTGGCTTGTACCTTTTGGGCACAAACACGCTCACAGGATTTTTTGGCAACAAAGCCAGTGAATTCCTAAAACTTTTGGGCACAGGCTCACGGTTTTCCTCTATTGCCCGCGGCATTATTGATATCCGAGACATCTACTACTATTTAAGTCTTGTGGGGGTTTTCCTCGGTTTAAACATCTATTCTCTTGAAAAACTTCGTTGGGACACAGGCACGCAAAAAACATCTCACAAACAGTGGACCCTGATCACAATCCTTTTGGCGGGCAATTTCCTGGCAGCCAATTTGTGGCTCAATGCTGTCAGCGCCTTGCGCATTGACATGA
>JANQER010000023.1 GCA_028278255.1 Elusimicrobiota bacterium
CAAAAACCTTATCTGGATAATAACCAAATTCCAAGAAACAATAACCAAATAATAACCAATAACCAAGATACAAGCACCAATTATTGATGGTGGAAAAAAATCAATTATAAATGCCCTTCTGTCATTCAATATTGCACTGCAGTGTGTTATATTTAAATTAGCAGGTTGTGTCATTGTAGAATGGCCTTATAACGTGTAGCCCGCCGATTCATCGGCGTCTTTCACCGTCGGAGGGCGTTCACGGCTTCTCAAAAGCGCCGACAAATCGGCAGGCTACGGTTCCGGCGGAAAAATAAAAAATCGCTAAACAGAATTTATTTTATTAAACGGAGGAATAATATGAACAAAAGATCATGGTTATACATCGCCCTATTGGCGTTTGTGATGGGCACAGAATCCGCATGTGCCGGGAAAGGTGTCACAATAGGTCAAAAAGCGCCTGACTTTTCTTTGAAGGACATAAACGGAGAAAAGCGCTCTTTGAATGACTTTAAAGGGAAATATGTGGTTTTGGAGTGGACCAATTATGATTGCCCTTTTGTCAAAAAGCATTATACGCAAGGACATATGCAGGCCTTGCAAAAACAAATAACGCATGACAAGGATGTTGTGTGGTTGTCTATTTGCTCTTCTGCCAAAGGCAAGCAGGGGTATTATTTGCCTAAAAAATGGCGGACAAAGGTGAAAGAGAAAAAAGCCGCGCCCACAACTGTTCTTTTGGATCCGGCGGGCAAAGTCGGCAGACTGTACAATGCCAAAACCACGCCTCATATGTTTATTATTGATCCGGCCGGTGTGTTGATTTATCAGGGGGCCATTGACGATATCAGGTCAGTGAATCCTGCGGACATCAACAAGGCGGTGAATTATGTACGTCAGACGCTTAGGGAAGCCAAAAGCGGCAATAAAGTGAGCGTGCCCCGCACAAAGCCGTACGGATGTTCTGTCAAATACAAATAGAGGAAACTTAATTGACAATAAGGACCAAGACAATGGATGAAATAAATCTGCGTGTCTGTGGACAAGCCGGACAAGGCCTCCAAGTATTGGGAACAGCCCTTGGCAGGGCTTATAAAAATGCCGGGCGGCATGTTTTCATGATTCAGGACAATATGTCCAGAATACGCGGAGGCAATAATTTTTTCCAATTACGTGTTTCACAGGCGCCTGTGTCTGCCCCGCGTCAAAAGGCGGATATCGTCGCTGCCTTGGATCTGGATAGTATTGACAGTCATCGTAAAGCTTTGAATGAAAAGGGAAGGCTTATTTTGGATGCAAAGGCGGGGGGTGATGCTCCGGTTCAAGAGAAAGAGATCAACATCCCTTTTTATGAAATATCAAAAAACGCCTGTGGGGATAAACGTTTTGTCAATTCTGTTCTATTGGGTATTTTGGCGCGCATGACAGGTCTTTTGTTTGAGAGCGTGGAATCCTCTCTGGTGAAAGCGTTTTCATCCAAGGGAGAGAGTGTCATTCAAAAAAACCTGCAAGCCGCTCGCGCCGGGTACGACCATACGCCCGGTGTTGGTTTTTCAATGAGCGAATCAAACCCGCCTGTCAGTCAGCCGCGTTTGTTGATGAATGGCAATGAAGCCATGGTCATGGGCGCCATGGCTGCAGGATGCCGTTTTTACACAGCATACCCTATGTCACCTTCCACCAGCATCATGACGCTTCTGGCACGTTATGCCAAGCCCTATGGAATGATTGTGGAGCAGGCGGAAGATGAAATCAGCGCTGTGAATATGGCGCTCGGCGCTTCCTTTGCAGGCGCCAGATCATTGACTTCAACATCAGGCGGCGGGTTTTGCCTAATGACAGAAGGCGTTAGTTTGTCCGGAATGACTGAAACGCCCCTTGTTATTATAAATGCGCAGCGGCCCGGTCCAGCCACTGGGTTTCCAACCAGGACAGAACAGTCAGACCTGGACTTGGTCATACACGGCGGGCATGGTGAATTTGCCAAAATGGTTCTGGCCCCTGGCACCATTGAAGAAGCTTTTTTATTAACAGGATATGCTTTTCAAATGGCAGAGAAATATCAAATACCAGTGATCATTCTCACAGATCAATATTTGGCTGAATCCCAAATTGACACAGAACCATTGGACATCAACAGAATAAAGGCAGCGCATGCTCAGCCGCCTGCTGAAGCTGATTTAGTTCATCCCTATAAAAGATACGCATTAACAGAGTCTGGTGTTTCTCCCAGAGGTATTCCCTCTTTGATCAATGAAGTGGTGTATGCAGACAGCGATGAACACACTGAAGAAGGACACATCACTGAATCAGCAGACACAAGAGTCCGTATGGTGGAAAAACGCTATCACAAAAAAACAGCGTCTTTGTTAAAAGAAACCATGAAACCAAAAAGCTTTCAATCCCATGAAGCTGATACTCTTTTGGTGGGATTTGGCTCCACGCAGGGGGTGATCAAGGAGGTTTGTGAGAGGCTTCAAAAACTAAAAATAGGATGTCTTCATTTGCCTCAAGTCTGGCCGTTTCCTTCTCAGGCATTCATTGAATTGACAACCAACATCAAACATCTGGTGGTGGTGGAAAACAATGCCACTGGACAGCTGAGGCGCTTGATCCGCCGGGAAACAGGGCTTGAGGCAGACGCATCAGTCTTAAAGTTTGACGGAAGGCCTTTTTCAGTCGATGAGTTGCACGCACGTGTTGAGGAGGTGATCGGCTCATGGAAATAAGTGATTTTCAGAGCAATGATGAAAACGCCTGGTGTCAGGGATGCGGGAATTTCGGCATATTAAACGCTTTGCAAAAAACCCTTGTACAATACGGAAAAAAGCCACAAGAGATCTTTTTGGTGTCTGGTATTGGACAGGCGGCCAAGCTCCCTCATTATATCAAAGCCAACTGTTTTAACGGCCTGCATGGACGAGCCTTGCCGGCTGCAGTGGCAGCCAAAATCACGAATCCGCGATTGACTGTGATTGTGACCACTGGGGACGGGGATTGTTACGGGGAAGGCGGCAATCATTTTATTCACAATATCCGGCGCAATGTGGACATCACTGTTATTGTACATAACAATCAAATTTACGGGCTCACCAAAGGCCAGGCTTCACCCACAACAGACAGGGGATATCAAACGTCTGTGCAAACAGGCGGTGTGATTCTAGAGCCTTTTCATGCCTTGCCCGTTGCCCTTGTCTTGGGAGCTGGTTTTGTGGCGCGCGGTTTTTCCGGCGACACAGCGCATTTGTCTGAATTGATTCTTAAAGGCATTCAACACAAAGGATTTTCGCTGATTGAAGTGCTGCAACCCTGTGTCACATTTAATAAGCTCAACACATTCTCTTGGTACAAGAAGCGCAGTGATTATCTTCATCATGATAAAGAATATGATACTGGAAATAAAAACCTCGCATTGACAAAAGCATTGGAATGGGGGGATAAAATCCCTTTGGGGGTGATATACGAGGAAAAAAAACCATGTTATGCTGACTTGGCTCTTTTGCCTGAAGATGGCTTGATGGGTCGGTCAGCCCGGGATATGTCTGTTTTATGGGATGATTTTCTATGAGGCCTGTAGCCCAAATTTTTCAGTTGGGGCTATGGAAAAAAGTGTTTGTCTCTTTGTTATTTTTGACTTGGGGGGTCATGAATATGCCTGAGCCAGCATGGAATGCTCAAAAAGGGGAAAAAGCCCTCTTTGCCGGCGGTTGTTTTTGGTGCATGACACCGCCTTTTGATAACCAGACAGGAGTGATCACTGTCACAGTCGGATACACTGGGGGAAAAGAAGAAAACCCTTCATACGAACAGGTGTCTTCTGGTCAAACAGGGCATTGTGAAGCTGTACTCATTTTGTATGACCCTGCCAAAGTCACTTACAGAGAATTGTTGGGCATCTTTTGGCAGCAGATTGATCCAACGGATGATGGCGGACAATTCGCAGACCGCGGGGCTTCTTACAAGGCAGCTGTTTATTTTTACAATGAAAGACAAAAACAGGAAGCGCTGGACTCCAAAGAACGGCTGAGGCGTTCCGGACGTTTTCAGGATCCTATTGTCACGCCTGTTTTACCTGCCGGACCTTTCTATGAGGCAGAGGCGTATCATCAGGATTACCATAAAAAAAATCCTGTCCAATATAAATCATACAAGAAATATTCAGGCCGGGAGCCATTTTTACATAAAATATGGGGAAAACCAGGGAAAATCAATCAGAATGATTTGCAAGCCCGGTTGACCCCTCTTCAATATCAGGTGACACAGGAATGCGCCACTGAACCTCCTTTTCAAAATATGTATTGGGATTTCAAAGGACAAGGCATTTATGTGGATGTGGTGTCTGGCGAGCCTCTTTTCATTTCATTGGACAAATATGATTCCGGAACCGGCTGGCCGAGCTTTACAAAGCCTTTGGAACCCGGCAATATCATTGAAAAGCCTGACTTCACTCTTCGCACGCCCAGGACAGAAGTCCGCAGCAAGACCGGTGATTCCCATCTCGGGCATGTTTTTAATGATGGCCCGGGCCCCCATGGTCTCAGATATTGCATCAATTCAGCAGCTTTAAGGTTTATTCCCAAAGAAAGCTTAAGAAAACATGGTTACGAACAATATTTAAAATATTTTAAATAAACATAAAAGAAGGGGGCGTCAATAAAGAGAAATGGAAATATCAAATATTAAATTTTAAATTGAAACAAAACATTTGTGGGACCAAAAGGGGGAGGGATAAACTATAAGGAGTCTGGTCATGCCCAACACACCTGTAAACTTACCGAGCTCTCACATGGCGCGCATGCTGAATTCTCGAAGGGAATCTGAAATCCTGGGGTCATACGCGCATTTTTTCTATCACAAATATGACAGCGCGACCCGGCTGGTGATATTGCCCAGAGACGTCCAAACATTGTACGCGTATTGGGAAGTGTCTTTGGACACCTGGCGTGAAGTGATCAGAATATTCAGCGCTGACATCATACTTTCTTCGCGCAAACCTGTTTTAAGATTCTATTCTGATCAAAATGGCCTGAAGTTTGTTTTTGACAGAGAAATTCAGCTCACAGCACGCAACTGGCACGGACAAGTCCTGCAGCAGCCCTTGCTGAATCGCGCTGAATTAGGGCTCATTCTTTCTGACGGGCGCTTTGTTCTTTTGGCCATTTCCAACCGTTTCCAAATGCCGGCAGGCCATTTATCGGGAAATGGGAGCAAATAGTCGATAAGGTTTAAAATAATGGCTTAATATTGCGAGAAAACCCCAAACAACGAGGAGAAACCTTGCAAAATGAAACCAATAAGAAAGGAAGCCGATCCTCTCTTGACCTCATGTTCCATTTTTAATACTTGATGGACGGTGAGAAGCATTTTTTCCGAGCTGATGGGCTTTTGGAGAAAGGCCTTAACGCAAGAGCTTTCTGACGAGGCGATGTTTTCATTGTCTTTTGTGCCACTGCAGGCAATGACCTTGATGTGAGGGTTAAT
The DNA here is from genome assembly GCA_028278255.1 of Elusimicrobiota bacterium. Taxonomy (GTDB): domain Bacteria; phylum Elusimicrobiota; class Elusimicrobia; order FEN-1173; family FEN-1173; genus JANQER01. The sequence goes on from JANQER010000023.1 coordinate 5,461, forward strand.
CTTTTGTAAGGCGGTCATGGTTTGACGGCCGTCCATCACCGGCATGCCCATGTCTAAAATAATGAGATCAAAAGGTTCTTTGTTTTTGGCCAAGAGGTCCACGCTTTCAGCGCCGTTCTTGGCTGTGATGACGCGGTATCCATAGGTGATCAATGCGCTTTTTGTGATTTCCCTGATAGAGGATTCATCATCAACCACCAGCAATAATTCTCCATGTCCCGGCGGAATAGAAAGCGTATCAGGTTTTTCAATGTTTATTTCAGAATCATCCGTTGCCGGCAGGTAAATAGTGAATTGCGTCCCATGGCCCTCTTCACTGGTAACAGTCAAAAAGCCTTTGTGTTTTCTGACAATGTTGTCAACGGTAAAAAGACCAAGGCCTGTTCCCTTGCCTTCTTCTTTTGTGGTAAAAAATGGGTCAAATATTTTTTCCAAAAGTTTCGGCGGCATGCCCTGGCCTGTGTCAGAGATTTTAAGCGCCACATAAAGTCCGGGTTTTGTATGGGGGTATTGACGGGACTGGTCATCGGTCAAATCAATGTTTTCCGCAGACAGTTGAAGACGGCCGCCGTCAGGCATGGCATCCCTGGCATTCACGCATAGGTTCATTATGATCTGGTGGATTTGCGTGGGGTCTCCCTCAACCGGTTTTAGATCTTCTGTAACGTGAATTTGGGAATCAATTGATTTTGGGAATGTTTGCGCAATGATTTTTGACATTTCTTTTAGCAGGCTGTCAGTTTGGATCAATTGGCGGTCATTGGACACGCCCCGCGAAAAGGCGAGCACCTGTTTGACCAGATTCACGCCTCTTTGCGTGCTGGATTCAATCAGATCCAAAAATGTCTCTAATTGCTTGTCTTTAATGCCGCGCCTAAAAATGGGAATGGCCATGACAATCGGCGACAAGACATTGTTTAAATCATGTGCAATGCCGCCGGCCAGCGTGCCGATACTTTCCATCCTTTGGGCCCGGAGATATTGAGCCTCTATTCGTTTTTTTTCAGTGATGTCAGTGTTGATAATCATGATGTGAGACGCCCGGCCGTTTTTGTCTTGCACCAGCGTCCAGCGGCTTTCCATTGTGATTTTTTGATCATTTTTTGTGGCGTGCTGGATTTCGCCGGACCACGTGCCTTTGTCGCGCAGTATCAGCATGATGTCTTTGGGAATAGACTGGGCCTCTGAGCGGCAAATATCATGGATGATATTTTTCCCGATGATGTCCTGCTTTTTCCATCCGCAAATCTGTTCAGCGCCGTGGTTCCAAAACAATATTTTTCCTTCCAAATTAGTGACAACAATGGCGTCCTGTGTTTTATCAAGCAATGACGCTTGTTCAGCCAGTTTGGATTCTGTTTTTGTTCTTTCCATGACATTGATGAAAATTTCACCGACAATTTTGAGGATAGACACAGTTTCTTCAGGCCAGTTGATTTCTTTCCTCACAGCGTCAAAGCCAAGAAATCCATAAAAATCATTCTTGTAAATAAGCGGGACCAGTAAAATGGCTTGAATGCCTTCGTGCTCGAATTCTTGTTTTTCTGCGGCTGCTTCAGAGGGAAGGTCTTTGACGCGCGGTATAATGAGCACTTTGTTTTTTTTCATATTGTCTTCCACCCAGGGGAATGTCTGAAAAGGAACATTTTGGAGTTGCTGGATGGCTGGTTTAATGCCTGTTTCACACCATTCGTATGTATTGGAATAATGGGTTTTGTCCGGCGAGACCTGAAAAATATAAGCCCGGTCAATTTCTGAAAATCGTCCAATGGCTTTCAGCGCTTCATTGATGGCCTGGCCCGCATGTTCAGGAGCCAGGTCAATGAATTGGGAAGAGAGTGAAGTAATAAGCCTTTCAAAAGCAAAGCGACGCCTGATATTGTCTTGAGCGATTTTCCAGTCGGTGATGTCAGTTGAGACGCTCAGCGCTTGTCTGACAGCGCCGCCGGCGCTGATCAGCGGGGTTTTGATGGTTTTAAACCAGCGCATCTCTCCTGTTGCGGCATGGCGCACAGGTTCTTCCGGGACAACAATGGGGTCGAGGGTTTCCATGACCTCCCTGTCCTTTTTTAAGGAGAGAGCGGCTTTTTCCTGATTGGCATTAAAATCCGCTTCTGTTTTGCCTGTGAGATTGTCAACGGTTGTCCCCAATATATCTGCCAGGGATTTGTTGACAAGAGTGAATTGGCCCTCCCAGTTTTTAACATAAATCAAGTGCGGAATGGCGTCAAGCACGCGGCGGAAGAAATCGCGCGCCCTTTCATTGTCTGATGCCACCATTTTGGATTCAGCAATCATGTCATTAATAATCTGCATTAATTTCTCAATGTGAGCCTCTTGGACAGGCATGTCAATGCCTTGGTTCCACTGGTTTTGTCTGGCATTCTCCATGTTTTTAATCAAATCCTGAAGGGTTTTCTGATTTTTCCGTAAAGAAGGACGCCAAAACCGAAACAGGCTGCGCCATTTGATTTTATGAGTATGGGATGAATAGGTCATATTTATATATATAAATGTTCAGGGAAATAAAATGCTCTATATATGATTATAGGTCAATTAAAATAAAAATTAACCTTTACAGAAAAAAAACTATAAATATTATTAATTACTAATTAAAAATTGTTGATATTCAACGACTTTCATATATTTTATAATATATTATTTTAAGTAATTGTCTTGCGTGTTTTTAACTAATATTTAACATAATATATATTATCGGAACCAAAACAAGTAGAAAGTGTCAGGGCGGTCCTTCTGATCAATTTAACCCTAAAATTTTTAGATTTTGTAATGCTTTAAGGTATTCTGGATCAACTCTTCTGCCAAGGCAAGTCCTGGCACAGTGGCCTGATACTTTGTGCCCTTGCCAAAACCAACCTTCATCATTAAACCGTCCTGACATGCCTGACCAAAAGCAGTGGACAGTCGAGACAAGCCATGTAAACCGGACATTCTCAGGCATTCCGCCAATAAAACAACAGGCAGATCCGTGATGTCCAGCTGCCTCTTAAACCCATACATAATCACAAGCATGCAATTGGCAATATGGCGTATTTGGCCTTTACTGGCATCTGGTAATAGTCGAAGCTTGATAACCTTGTTCTCTCTCTGAATATCAAATATTGAAGCCAGTTGGCTGGAATTAATAAGAACCTGATCACTTCTGACTGTTTCATATGATGCCACAAGGTCTTTAAAGGCTTTAAATTGGCTTTTGACAGCTTCTTCAGAGCCTTCTGACTTAAACTCATGCTGGGATATCCGCACAAACAATTTAAAATTCTCCACCATTCCCCTTTTTACTGCTTATTGAATAATCAGTAAATAGTATTTACTGTAAATTTACTGTTCTTGATACAAAAAGTATATCATAAATAAAAGAAACAAGGTGGTTTATTTCCGTATGACGTGTGAGAAATTGTTTCCCTCTACGAACTTGAGGGCTTTGGATGTGATGAGATGGTTTTGACGAACTGTTTTATAGGGCATGGTGTTGTGAATCAATCCCAATTCATATGCCAGTTTGTCTGAAAAACCTGAGAACAGTATTTTATAACTGCGGGGCAAGCTTTTTGGGGCTATTTTTCTTATGTGGGTGGCAATATTTGATGTACAATTGTTAAACAAGGTATGATAAAATTCAGGTTTTTTTGACAGATTTTGGGCTCTGATCATTATGTCCAGAAAAAGGTCTTTGATCAAAGGGCGCGGGCATTGCACCGGGTATAAATAAACATCATGCTTGCGATGGTTTGTTCTTAATTTAATGGCATCATTTTCACTGGCCATAACATAGATTAATTCATATTGCCAAAAAAATCCTTTTAATACAGAATGGTGTCTTGTTCATATGCTGTGTCATAATCATTTATACCTCTATAATGAAAATTGCGGATATTTTTGATGCAAACTTTTTTTCCATCAATATCGATCTGTGGCATGATTTTTTGATCCTTGACCCAATCCCTGTGATGAGAGGGTTGCATAAAAAAACCAAAAGTAAGGTATGAAAAAAAAATGACAAATAGAGCGAGAATAAAAGGAAAAAATTTTTAAAAATTCTTCATGTTTTTAGGATTTTAACGATTCCACTTGATCCGTCCATTAAGACTTGATCCCCAGTGTGCACATACGCTGGATAAGATATTGCCATGTAAGACAGCCTTGGAAAAACACCTCAAAGGGATGTGGGAAGGATTATTCAAGATCGACTATGATCTATTGCTCTAC
>JANQER010000159.1 GCA_028278255.1 Elusimicrobiota bacterium
ATGTACAGCCCTGATACATCCGTGGTCAACACAAGAGTCCTCCTCCAAAAGCTCTGTGCGCTGTTAAAAGACAAAGGCGTGCATTTTTTCTACGGACAGCGGTTCATGCAGGTTTTTCCAAGGCACAAAAAAGCACGCACGTATAACAATCACACATTTCATTATGGCTATCTCCTCAATTGTGGCGGTTCGCAGGCAGACGCTATTGCCAGAAAATTCGGGCTGTGCCGCGACTATGTGCTGGTGCCTTTCAAAGGTTTGTACAGAAAACTAAGGCCTGAAAAGAACCATTTGGTACAAGGCAATATCTATCCTGTGCCAGACCCCAAATTCCCCTTCTTAGGGGTGCATTTCACCAAAAGCGTGGAAGGCACTGTTTATGTCGGCCCCACAGCCATCCCTGCTTTGGGACGGGAAAACTATGGGATTCTCAGCGGCATGCGTGTACAGGAAAGCATTGGCATTTTCTGGCATTTGGCCAATTTATTCCTCAAAGACAAACAAAATTTCAGAGGCCTTGTGTTCAATGAAGTGCAAATGTATTTAAAGCCCAATTTTGTCAAAGCCGCCCAAAAACTCGTGCCTGACATAAAATTCTCTGACGTTGTCCCCTGCCACAAAGTGGGGATTCGGCCGCAGCTCATCAACATCAAACAAGGCAAAATGGAAATGGATTTCATTATAGAAACCACCCCGGATTCCCTCCATGTGCTCAATGCCATTTCTCCGGCTTTTACCAGCGCCTTTTCTTTTGCAGAGCTTATTGTTAACAAAATCAATCAAAATTGACCTGAAAATACAATATAAAAAAACCATTGACAAATCGTGCTTTTAAGCATATGCTTTGTTTAGAACATTCTAAACGGTAAATATTATGGACAAAACACCTCTTAATTCTATTTTTATTGAATTCTCTCAATTTGCCGGGGAAATGGCTGAAAGCCTCAGCTTTAACCGATCCATTGGCCAAATTTACGGGCTCCTCTATTTATACACCAAGCCAATGTCGCTCAAAGACATATCCCAGTCACTCAAAATGAGTAAAGGCAATGCCAGTGTTAATTTGAGAATTCTTGAATCCTGGGGCGCTGTTAAGTCCGTTTGGGTCAGCGGCAGCCGGCAGGACTACTACGAGGTCAGCAGAGACATTAAAGATCTTCTTGTTCACCGCGTACAGGAAGGATTATCTCGGCGTCTTGAAATTGCTGAAGAAAAACTCCAGCACCTAGTGACAAAAACGAGCCATAGCCAAAAAACCCAAGAAAAAATGAATGAAATATTCAGTCTTATTGTCCGCGGGAAAAAAATAACACACATGCTGTCATCCCACAGCGCATTGTTGAGAAAGGTTTTTTCATAAAGAGGTGGCGTTTGCCATGCGTAACAGCACGAGCACATCTTCGATAAAAATCAATACCCGCACTATTGGACAGGGAAATCCCTGTTATATTGTGGCTGAGGCGGGTGTCAATCATAATGGAAAACTTTCCTTGGCCAAAAAGCTTGTGGACAAGGCGGTTGACGTCGGTGCTGATGCCGTAAAATTTCAAATATATCGCACCCATGATCTTGTGACTAAGAAATCTCCATTGGCCGCATATCAAAAAAACAAAAACACACCAAAGTCTCAGTATCATTTGTTAAAAAAATTCGAGCTGTCCTTTAATGATTTTCGAGTTATTAAAGACTATTGCCAGAAGAAAAGTATAAGCTTTTTGGCAACACCATTTGACGAGCAAAGCGCTCAATTCCTGTTTTCGCTCAAACCCTCAATTATTAAAATTGGGTCAGGGGATCTTGATAATGAGCCTCTCATTGGTTTGTGTGCCCGATACGATAAACCTATTTTTCTTTCAACAGGAATGTCTTCTATTAATGACATCCGTTTGACACTTCAAGCTGTTAAGAGGGAAGGGAATTCGCAAATTGTTTTGCTTCATTGTACATCAAGTTATCCCACGCCTTATGAAGATGTCAATCTCAAAGCGATGGATACGTTGCAGCAAGTTTTTCATGTGCCGGTGGGATATTCAGATCACACGTTGGGTATTGATGTGGCAGTAGCGGCAGTGGCGAGAGGGGCCTGTGTGATTGAAAAACATTTTAAGCTTAATTGCCATTTGTCTGGGCCGGATCATTCTGTTTCTCTTCAGCCAAAGGAGTTTAAAGAGCTGGTCTCAAGAGTGCGCCGCGTTGAAAATGCTCTGGGAAAAGGAGAAAAATCAATCAGTCAATCAGAAAAACGCATACGTCAGGTGGTTCGCCGGAGCTTGGTCGCTAAGATAGAGATGCGTCCTGGAGAGAGGTTTACCAGGGAATCCTTAGCGATCATGAGGCCAGGGACAGGTCTTTCTCCAAGGTTATATAATAAGGTTTTAAATAAAAAATGTGCATGTTTTTTGCTTGCAGGGAAATTATTAAGAACAGGGGATATCATATGGTGAAAATTCTAGTGATAGCTGCTCATCCTGATGATGAAATCTTAGGAGTGGCCGGAACAATTCTTAAACATGCACAGTGTGGTGATGAAGTGTCAGTTTGTATTGTGACAAAAGCACATGAACCCCAGTGGTCAAAGGGCTATATGAGCAGAAAAACAAAGGAAGCGAAAAAAGTGGATGCTTTATTAGGAATAAGAAAAAGGTATTGGGCTGGGTTGGAAACAGCGCGGCTTAACACGGTCCCAACGGATGAGGTGACAAGCCGAATTTCAAAAATTGTTAAAGAAGCAAAACCGGACCGTATTTATACACATTTTTGGGGAGATGTTCATTCAGATCATAGGACCGTTTTTCAGGCAGTGATGGTGGCCGCACGCCCGGCGATTGGGTGTTGCTCAGAAGTGTTTTGTTTTGAAACTGTTTCTTCCACAGAATGGTCTGCAGAGGTTTTTCGACCGAATCATTATACAGACATTACCTTGTTTATTGAAAAAAAACTTGAAGCTTTTCGCTTTTATAAGTCTGAAGTGAAAAGGGCTCCCCATCCTCGCAGTATCAAAGGGCTGAAAACTCTTGCTGCTCATAGGGGAAGCCAGGTGTGTTTGCCCTTTGCAGAGGCATTTCAAATAGTGAGGTCGTATGGTTGAAAAATTCACAAAGAAAAAGAGTGTGATATGGATATCTGCCAACAAGTTTGGCTATGAAATGCTGAAACATGCTATAAAGACGCCAGGTTTTGATTTGCAGGTTATAGTAACCTTGGCGGAGGATTCTTCAACAGTTATGTATGATGGTGTTGACAAATCTCTATGGAAGGAATTTGGGGTGCGTGTGATGGAAGTCTGCCGAATAGAAGAGCTTCCTGTTCTTTTGGCTGGAGAAATTCCCGATATTGGCATTGTCTGTGGATGGAGACAGATTATTCCTCCTGCTATTTTACGTATTCCCCAGGAAGGTTTTGTTGGGTTTCATCCGTCTTTGTTGCCGTATGGCCGTGGATCGGCACCTATTATCAACACGATCCTTCTCGGATTGAAAGAATCAGGAGTCTCGATGTATTATTTAGCCGAAGGAATCGATGACGGGGATGTGATCGGCCAAAAACATTTTTCTGTCTCATTAAGAGATTATGCCGAAGACGTTTATAACAAGGTCATCCAGGCAGGAGCAGATTTAGTGGATGAATTTATGCCTGGTATTATCCAAGGAACCGCTCCTCGAATTCTTCAAGATTCTGCCGATGCATTTGAATTTCCCAAACTGACCCTACAAGATAACGAGGTTGATTTTTCGCGTGATTCTTTAGATTTAATCGACCGGAAGATTAGGGCTTTTTCGCGGCCTTATAGAGGAGCTTTTGTCTGCTGTGGTAAAAAAAAATTAATTCTTTGGGAGTCTGAGCTTGTTTCGGAATAAGCGCAATATTTTGGTGGTGACGGGTAGCCGGGCCGAGTATGGCCTCATAAAACCTGTTTTGCGGGAGCTTAAGGCTCATCCATTGGTGACACTTCGTTTGGTTGTAACGGGAATGCATTTGTCGTCGCCACATGGAAAAACAGTGCGACTCATTCAAAAAGACGGGTTTAAGGTTGATTTCTGTTTAAAAATGCATCCTGAAACATCAACCACGTGGGGAATAGCAGAATCTGTCGGCAGGGGAATACTGGGGTTTGCGCAAGTGTTCAAGTTATATCGTCCCGATATCATTTTGGTATTGGGAGACAGAACCGAAGTTTTTGCTGCTGTGGGCGCTGCCACTTATATGAACATTTTTATCGCGCACATTCATGGTGGAGACAGAAGCCAAGCTGGCGCTGATGAAGCGGTACGGCACGCCATTACAAAATTGGCCCATTTTCATTTTCCCGCGACGCTTCAAAGCGCGGAACGAATTCAGCGGTTGGGGGAGAGGAAGAAAAGCATTTTTTTAACAGGTTCCCCGGCGGTAGATGATATTCGAAGGGTTTGTTATTTCACACGACGGGAACTTATTAAAAAATTAAAAATGCCTCAAGAGGCGCAAGAGAGGTTTTTTATTCTGATTCAGCATCCAGTGTCAACACAGTGTGCATTAGCTGGAAAACAAATGCGGGAAGTTCTTAATGCTCTTGCCGAATTTCAGACATCAACAGTTTGTATTCTTCCCAATAACGATGCCGGCAGCAAGGCCATTGTTAAAGAAATAATGATGTTTGCGAAACAAAACCACTGGCTCAAGCTTTTTCGAAATTTGGAAAGACGAACTTATCTCAGTATACTGAAACATGCTTGTATAATGATCGGCAACTCGAGCAGTGGAATAATTGACACAGGTTATTTTGGCATACCTGTTATCAACGTGGGGATTAGGCAGGCAGGGAGAGAGAGGGCTTGCAACGTTATAGACGTGCCACCGAAAAAAAAAGACATTGTCCATGCTCTGCGCAAAGCCTTGAATGATAAGACTTTTTTAAAGCAGGGGAGAGTGTGCAAAAATATTTATGGGGATGGAAGGGCAGGGAAACGAATCGCATCAGTTTTGGCGCGTGTTTCGCTTTCTCCGGCTTTATTGCAAAAACAGATTATTTATTAACACGCGTTTTCATGAAAAAATGAGGAGCAATGAACATGAAAAAACCAATTTACATTGCGGGGGCTGGCGGTCATGGGAAGGTGATATTGGATATATTGTTGTCTTCAAACAAAAGAGTCGCTGGATTTGTTGATGACGACAACAGAAAAGCGGGCAAAATAGTCAACAAAATTAAAATCATTGGCAGGCTGCATGATCTAAAAAAAGGGGCTTGTGTGGTTCTGGCTGTTGGGGATAATTATATAAGGAAAAAACTATTTTATACTGCTGTTAAAAAAGGATTGAATGTTATAAGCGCTGTTCATCCGAGCGCAGTGTTGTCTGATTGTGTGGAGATAGGTCGCGGGGTTGTCATAATGCCTGGGGCAATTATCAACAGCAATAGTGTTTTAGATGATGGTTCAATTGTCAATACAGGGGCAACAATTGATCATGATTGTCTGTTGGGACGATTTGCCCAGGTTTGGCCTGGCGCGCATATTGCTGGAAACGTGCGCATCGGTGATTTTACTTA
>JANQER010000211.1 GCA_028278255.1 Elusimicrobiota bacterium
CCATAAAGTTTTTGCAAAAACTTTACGGAGCCTCGCCAAAGAAGCCGGGCCAAAAGCACCACTATGCGTGATTTCTCATAGTTTGGGATCAGTAATTGCATCCAACTATTTCTACGACCTCCAAGAAAACCCAAGAAAAAAGATTATCTCAAAATCTGTTCTAAACAAGATGGGCGATACTCCGCTTGAAAAAGATGAAACACTCTCCCTTTTCTACACAATGGGAAGCCCAATTGCTTTATGGAGTCTACGATACCCAAATTTTGGAACACCTATTCAGTTCCCCCCACCTAAACTAAAAAAACACTGGCCAAACATAAAGGGTGAATGGATTAATTATTTTGATAAAGATGATGTAATCGGGTATCCTTTAAGGAGGATTAACGCCGCTTACAATAAAGCTGTAACTGCTGACAAAGCAATTAACGCTGGAGGATTTCTCACAAACTGGACACCTCTCTCTCATAAAGGGTATTGGGCAGACAATGAAATAATAAAACCAATAGCCAAGTCTTTGGCTGGGGTATGGAGAAAAATTAATAAATAATACAACCCACAAATCAATACGACTTACCTTTAGCCATAAATTTAATTAAAACCACATAATTAATAAAAACCAAAAAAACAATCTCCGACGGAGATGGATTTTAAAGTGAATTTAAGGTGATATTTTTTTTTGATGTTTTACAATTTATTTACAACTTGTTAAGGCAATCTTAAGGTCAAATTATTATATTTATAATATAGCTACTTTGAACCAAAAAAAGGATTGATTGTGAAGAGCATAAAAAAAGTAATTTGTTCATTATTAACAATTATTCTCTTTAACACACAATGTGTTTTTGCTTACACGCCTGAAACTGGTTTTTGGGCAGAAAGGCAAAAATATTCTGAAAAATTAAAGAAAAAAAACCATTCTCCATTGCTTTTGGCAAAAGCGCCTGGACAGGCATCTATAGATTTACTTCAAAACCTTCCTTCTGTTGGTTCTCTGGCCTCTGAACAACCTATCTCCAACATATCTGATCGAATTCAGCAAAAGCTTAATAAATCAGTTTCACCTGATATTCTTTCCCTTGTCAAAGCAGTGCCTCAAGATTGCGGGAATGTGCGGGATATTGTGTTGGGAAATCAAACTTTATCAGGAAAAGAACCGTCTGGAACTGTCTTTCATATTCAGGATGTTCATATGAACCATGAAGCCCAGCAGAATATTGGGCGGTCTGTGGAACAGTTGATTGATCAGGGAACAATAGGGTTGGTGGCTCTTGAAGGGGCTTCTTATCCTATCAGGCTTAAGGAAATCCGGCAGTATCCTGACAAACCCATTCTCAAAGAAATTACAGATTTACTTTTAAAAGAAAACAAAATATCAGGGCCTGTTCATGCAGGCATCACACATGAGAAAACCAATATTCCACCTTTTGTTGGCATTGATGACCCGGATCATTATCAAGCCAATGTTAAAGCCTATCAACAAGCTGTTCCCTTGCAAAATAATTATCAAAAATCTCTTTTAAAATATACCGAGAGTGTGAAGCAAGAAAAAGTCAGTGTATTTAATAAATCCTTGCTGGCTTATGATAATTTGATTTATTCCTATAAGCAAGGACAGATTCAATTGGGCGATTATTTGAGAAACATGTCAAAACACATCAAAAACACTCCGCAAAACATTCAGATTTTCTTAAAAGCTTATGACATGGAACAAAATCTAGCTTTTAATCAAGTGGAAAAAGAACGGGCTGTTTTAATTAAAGAGTTAGTTAAAAAGCTTAATCAAAAAGACATGCAACAACTGCTTCAAAACAGTATGGCTTATCGTGCTAGCCAGATCAGCCATAGTGGTTTTTATAAATACCTAAAAGGAATCTGTGAATCTTCAGGTGTTTATTTAAGCCGTTTTCCACATATGAAAACGTACCTTCAATACGTAATTATTAGCGATAAAATCCATGCTGAAACCCTGTTCAAAGAAATGAACCAAATGGAAGAACAAGGGTATAAACAACTTACAAAAACAACAAAGGAAAAAGACTTGGTTTCTGACAGCGAATATCTGTATTTATTGGGAAAGCTTTTGGCTTTTTCCTTAACACCCGTTGAATGGGAAAAATATCAAAACAAGCCAAACAGGCAGCAAAAATTTTACTTAGGCGAAACAAAGTCTTTTGTGAATTTTTATTTGGAAGCCCAAGCCAGAGACAAAGCCATCACAGAAAACTTAATCAAAAACATGAAAGATATGCATGCCCCAATAGCTGTGCTGGTAACAGGCGGCTTTCATTCAACAGGCATCAGCCAAAAATTGCAAGAAGCCAATATCACCACCATTACATTTGTCCCAAAAATCACCCAAATAGAAACAGACAATGGAACGCATTATTTAAGTGTTTTTTCACAGGAAAAAACGCCTTTGGAACAAATGTTTCAAGGTGAAAAACTCTTTTTAGCCAAAATCCCTGCGCCAGCCAGCTCTATCTGGAGCCTAGCATTTTTAGGTGTGGCCAAAGGATTTGATTCAGGCAAAGTGGGGAAGGATCAATTGTTCCAATGGTTTCAGGCTGTCACAAACAGCCTTCTGATCCAAGTCAAACGTGTGGGACGTGTGATTCAAATAACTTTTCAATCAAAAGAGTCAACTGAATCTTTTGATGTGGATGTGGAAATTGGCCCAAACAGCACAGCAGCCCTCCGTAACACAAAACTCCACAGTCCTTTAAGTGAATTTCTAAGGAAAATACTTCCTAAAAAGAAAAATATTCTTGAAAATACCATTCTTACTATAGCCTGGCCTTTTATGATTATGGAAGAAATGCTTCACTTACTGTCAGTGCCAATCATTAATATAGGCATTGGCATACATTCTCTGGCCACCAAACAAACATTTAGGCCATTAAAAATTGATTGGAAAAACACAGGCAAATCCTTGTTAAAATTAGACCCAGAAGTATTAATATTTAACCAAACAGAAACTGAAGCGCCTATGGCTTTGGCCAGCGTGTCTGCGCCTATGGCATGGGCTGTTTTATTCCCTACCTTATTAATTTCCTATAAATTCACAGGAATATTTCCCGTCATTTTTGCTATTACATCATTTGTTATGATTGTGGCACATATCGGTGTAAGAAGAACCCCTGGCAGTGATCTTTATATTGCTGGCCAATACATAAAATCATTATTAGTTCCCAAAGATGAATCTGTTGTTCCACAAGCTATTCCAAGCTTATCTCCTGCTTTGGCTGTGTCATTACATAATCCCATTAATCTTTTGGAATTTCAGCGTAAAAGAAAATGGTTAAATTTTCCAGATTCTTTTTTTAACTATACAATAGAAAATGCGCTCTTAATATTTAGATATTGGGAAGTTCAGCCTAATAAATCTTTAGATCGTGAAATCCTAGAAAGGTCAAATGCGACTCGTTACGGCGAGGAAATGACAATAGCTGAAGATGCTGCTATAGGTTTAATTGAAGTTTTATCAACAATAATTAAAAACGAAAGTGAACCACAAACCCTTATTAACAATAGATATGTTTTACTAAGAACAGACAGTGAGGGAAAAAAATACGCAATTGGGAAAATGAGGTATGTTTTAGAAAAAGAAGAAGCCGCTATAAAATCAGAAGCATTCGCTTATGTTGTTGAATTACGTAATTTTTGGAGAGATAATCCTACATATACTTTAGAAGACGCCATTCAAAGAATGGCTGACCCAGATGAAACTTTGACAGAAAGAGGTAAAGCAATAGGCAGAGAATTGGTGAAAAAAATGAATGGGCAAATTGAATTCGATATTGCCAATGGAGCTGTGGGAGAGAAAGATTCTTTAAGTGTTTTTGATGCAATATCCGACATCATTGACAAAAAAGTGGCGCCCTTAGCAAAACCAGCTAGAAAAGCGCCATCTGCTTCTATTTTATCTTTGCCGCAGTCTGATCATGCCAGTCCCCATATGCAAGTCGCTGATGGAGATATTAATATTGATATTAGACGATGGGCGGACTATAATACAGATTTTTTCTCTTTTGTAATAATGCGTGTGAATCTTATCCTTGATTTCTGGGAAGAAAATATTCAAATGCCTTTCGGTGAAGATGTCCTTAAAACGAAAAATTGGCGTCAAATGGGCTTACATGGAGCTGATGAAGGAGCAGAGGAATTGGTTAAAAGTTTTGTGTCTCGTTACCATAATGATTCGAATAAGGAAATAATCCGAAAAATATTATTATTTATTAAGCGAAATGAACCTAAACTTAAACAAGACGCTTATAGCTATGTCTCTGATTTAATTGAATTATGGCGTAAAGATCCCAACAAAACTTTAGAGCAGACTATTGATGAAATGTCTCAGCAACCAACCAGCAGAATATTAGAAGCTGATTTAATAGGCAGAGAATTGATAAAGTATATGCACAGACAAATGAAAACAGAGTTGGCTTCTAATGAGTCTGAGGAGGTCATCAATAGAGTAATATTAGATGTGATATCAAGTATCATCAGTAAAACGGTTGTAACATTTGCCACGCCTGTTCAAAAAGATCCCCGTACACCGACACAATCACCCGTTGAAACAAAAAAAGAACTAGTTAAGAGTGTTGCTGCACCTGTTGAATCTTCTTCTCTTGACCTGACTGAATATAATGATGCTATTTTTGAACGCGTGATTGAATTGCTGGGTGTGTGGGAAGAAGATCCTGCTTTTGACTTGAAAGATGTAATTTCACTAAACATGTCTATGGGCGGGTTTGATGCCTCTGGAGTTGCAAAAATTCAGAAACTATTACAAAAGCTCCATGATGAATCTAAAGAAAAAACCCCTGGTTCAATGCTGACTCTTCTTATTAGCAATAAGCCTGTCTCATTAAAAAGTCCATTACCTTTATTTATCAAATGGCTGCAGGGAATTTTAGAAATTGCTTTTGAAAGAATTTCTTATTTTGTCCTACAGATATTTGCAGAAAATAAATTGTCAATGGAATGGAGTGAAGCAGTTAGCAATGCCATGAAAACAGTGGACAGAGGTTCTGATTACACAGATCCATCCATTGTTAGCAATATTGGCGCAAGGGTTGACAAAAATTTAGGCTCTTTGAGACATACAGACTCTATCAATAGTATTGGGCAGCGGATTCAATTAATACAAACAGGCATGCCTTATTTGAAAAACCCGCAAGGGACAAAAACATTCAAAACAAGTGTTAAACAGAATTTTGGACCTAAACGAACATTTACCTTTGCAAATATCCAATGGATGTTATGGGGTGTTGTAGGCAAAATAGGGTTGCGCGCTCAAGTCTTGGCAAAAGCAATAAAAGACAATAAGAATCCGGCTTCTGTTGTTTTTCCAGAAATTTATCAAGAAACCGAAAGAGAAGAAGTCCTTCTTGATGCTATGCTCGCTCATCTCACAGAAGACAACAGTAGCAAAGGCGGACTAGTGGTTGTAGTGAACCAAGGCACAAAAGCATTATGGACACAGGCCATTGCGTCTCTTAAAATGAAAAATCCGAACATTAGTCATGTGCCTGTTAATGTCATACAAGGTGATGTGGTGGCTGACAACAAGCATGTGGATGCTTTAAAACTGCATGAAATTTTTGCCACTGAACGATTATTTGATAAAAATTATGACTTCTTTAATTTTCTCTTGCCAGCAGGCTATGTGTTTGACATGAAAAAATTAAGCCTGAATTCTCCTTTGAGACAGTCAATTATTATTTTATTCAATGGCCCGCTGGCCGTGGCTATTGAATCAATGCATTTGGAAAGACTAAACGTTATTGAAAGAGCCATATTCACAGCCGCCTAAAAATCTACTTATTTTCAATCCACCCAGTCTGCCAAGTATGCCTTAAATTAGTTAGCAAATGGTTCCCCAAATGGATATAAAAAATATCACACTTAAACACAGAGTTTCGGATATTAGTTGTTTGGATTATATGCTTTACTATTACTTATCTTATAATGAAACAAAAAGAAATTGAGTAAATTTTACAAGGAAAGTGAAGAGGAGGTTAAAATGAATAATGAAAAAATACTATCGAATAACAAATATAAAAAACTTGTTCATGATTTACAAAAATTGGTAGTTGAAGGCCGAAGCAAAGCTGAGGCCGCATCTCAAAAGTTCTTGGTAGACACATATTGGAAACTCGGTCAAAGAATTGAAGGCGAGCAATTAACCGGCGTAGCCGGTTATGGCGAGTCCATAATGAATGATCTGGCTCAAGACTTAAAAACAGACGTGCGAACATTGCAGTATGCAGTTGCTTTTTTTAAAGTCTATGGAACGAACCCTAGGGATCGTGATATCTCCTGGTCACATTTTCGTTTGCTGATCGGTGTAGAAAATAAGAAAGAACGCGCCTATTACGAAACCATGATAGAAAAAGAAGGCTGGACACGTGACCAGCTTTTAGCCGCCATCCGGGGAGATCTCTACTTAACCCACAACGGGAGCCAGTCGAAGACTGCTCCCAAACTAAAAAGACCCGATGAAGCAACTTACATCTATCGGGCCAAAGTAGATAAAGTGATTGATGGAGATACTCTCTTATTGCAAATTGATCTGGGTTTCCAAGTCTGGAAAGAACAAAGAGTCCGACTGGCTGGGCTGGATGCCCCAGCCAAGGACAAAAAGGGCGGACATGAAGCTCTTGACTATGTCCGCACACAAATGGCCAAGGCACAAACAGTTATGGTAAAAACACACCGAATAGACATCTATGGCCGATACCTTGGCCATATGTTCTACTCCCTGGAGGCACATGCCGACAGGGCAGAGGTCTTTTCAAAAGGCAGATACTTAAACCAAGAACTCTTGGATCGGGGACTCGTAAAATCATTCATAGCCAAAACCTAAAAATCTAACATAGCCTCCAAATGGTCAAGCTTGAAAACTGGACTCAAATTCATATTTGCAGGCGACCAGAAAAAAAAGGCAGGAGGCCTTTTGACCCCCTGCCTAAAAATCAGAACCATGAAAACAAAAGAAATTTAACAACTTCTTTTACTAACACATCCTTTACAGCCACACCAACAAACCGGACAACCCGGCGAAATTTCTGCCCTTTAGATATTAAAATATTCATAATGATGAATCTCCTTAAAGTAAATTAAACTCACTCTCGTGAATTTGAAGAAGAAACAACGGCAAGGACTGCGGCCCCCTTGCGGGGTGAACCTGCGATTCATCCTGGGGTTGGGGCCCCCAGGATGAATAAGCGTATAGGTTCAGCAGTCCGACCCTTGAGAGGCCCTTGAAACCCCTGGATGCCGAGGGAAAGATTTATTTTCCCTCCTGGCCCGGGGCGACCGAGCAGAGCGAGGAAGAGGAAGGGAGGAAGGATAAATAGCCGGGATGCCGGAGGAATCCCGAAGGCCGAGGCCGGCTGGAACGCCGGGCCTCCTGGCCATCATGGGATTCCACCCTGGCCCCTTGGCGGTTTATGTTCATCCCGACCTTGTGGGACTCTCTGGGATGTCCGTTAAAATGAGAAGAAATGGAGAGAGCTAATATAAACTTCCGCTATGTATTTTTGTGAATGCCCAAGAAAGATGAGAAAACAGATTTTGAGCCAGTGATGGAAACTTCACTTTCCCCCTTCTTTGGGGTCTGGGGTTGAAAACCCCAGCGGGGTTTGGGGCAGAGCCCCAAGAACAGAGCGAGGTATGACAGCGCATTGTGCTGGCACGGCGAGAGAAGAGGGACGGCGCGGGGACAAGGCGGAAAGAACATTACTCACCCGGAAATGGGGCCGGACTACCTTATGGACTTTATGCCTTTCGCGCGCAAAACTCTTTTTCAAGGCCTCCGGCCCAAGGCCGGACACACTTTATAAACAACAACAAACCCCGCGCCGTGTTTAGCGGGGCGAAGCGGCTT
>JANQER010000215.1 GCA_028278255.1 Elusimicrobiota bacterium
CAGCCGCTGTTTTTGTCCGCCTGACAAAAGCACGCCACGTTCTCCCACCAGAGTGTTCAATCCATTGGGCAGTTTTTCAATAAATTCCCAGGCATTGGCTGCCTTGGCCGCTTCAATCACTTCTTCATCAGGCACAGACGGCCTGGCATAGGCTATATTGTGACGGATCGTGTCATTAAAGAGCAATGTTTCCTGCGTGACCAGACCAATCTGTCTTCTCAAACTCGCAAAAGACAAATCACAGAGATCATGACCGTCAATCTTGATCACGCCTTCACTGGGATCATAAAACCGCAGCAATAAACTCGCCAATGTGGTTTTTCCTGAGCCTGACGGCCCCACCAAGGCAATGATTTCTCCTTTTTGGATGGTCAATTGAATGTGACGCAAAACCATTCGATCTTGACGGTAGAAAAAACCAACATTGTCAAAACAGATGTCCTTGGAAAACTCAGACATGCCTATAGGATTTTCTTTTTCCACCACTGCTGGCTGAGCATCCAAAAGCTGAAAAAGTCTTTCTGATCCTGACAAAGCCTGCTGGATAGTGGCATTGGCCCGAGAGAAGTTTTTGACAGGCTGATAAAGAGACAGAGCGCTTCCAATAAAAGCCAAGAACGCGCCTGTGCTCCAAATGCCTTTGATAACATCCAATCCGCCGAGCCAAAGGATGGCTGCCATGCCAATGGCGCCTAAAAATTCCATCACAGGACTCGATAGAGATTCCACCCGGGCATTTTTCATGTAGATTTTAAAATATTTAAGGTTTTCTTTTTGAAATTTGCCACGCTCATAATCCTCCCGCTGAAAAGCTTTGACAACCGGCGCAGCTGTAATGCTTTCCTGCATGTGCATATACAGATCAGACATTTTTTCTTGTCCCTGCCGGGAGGTTTTTCGTAAGCTTTTGCCAAAACGTGCAATCAGGCCGCCGGAAACAGGCAAAATTAAAAAAGCCATAAGCGCAAATTTCCAATGCAGATAAATCAGAAATCCGGACAAAGCCACAATCGTTAATCCATCCCGTACAATCATCACAGGGATCTTGGTGAGCGCATTCTGAAGAAGCTGTGCATCATTTGTCATACGAGAAATTATTTTGGCCGAATCAATTCCTGTGAAGAAATTCATTGACAAGGTATGAATATGACCGTATACCTGATCGCGAATGGTGCGTACAATCCCCTGGCCCACAAAAGCCGTTAAATAATCATGCGTATAAGCCAAAACAGCTTTCATAAAATAAAGCAATAACACCAAAAAAACAACATCCCTCAAAGTGGATAAATCTCCTGCCATTAATGCCTTGTCAATCACTTGTTTGAGAATCCACATGGACGCGGCTGTTAAAACAGCAACCCCTGCCATGGCACAAAGCGCCACTATGAGGCGAGGAATATGGTCTTTAAAATAAGGAAGAATGCGTTTGATCATGGCAACAATATTTTTGATTTGCGACTGCGCTAGCAAGAAGTGTCGCCGCGCAGCGACCGATTTTCGATTGAAACATAATTCTGCAGGGAACGGTCGCGACCGTTCCCTACGACAATCTATTTTTCCCTTTGCCCTATGCCCTTTGCTCTTTGCCCAGACTTTGTAAAATTTCTTCTGCGGCTCGTTCAGAAGCGCCGGAACCGCCAAGTTTTTCCCTTAAGAGCAAAAGCTCTTTCTGTAAATGTCTCGTTTTGCTTGGATCATTCAAATGCGTAAGAACAAAAGACATCAGATTTTCCGGTGTGGCATTGGCTTGAATATATTCCGGGGCCAATTCTTTTTCAGCCAAAATATTGACCATAGAAATATATTTAACACGCACAAGCACTTTGGCCAGAAAATAAGTTAACCAGGACATTTTATAAACAACAGCCATTGGAACCCCCAATAGCGCATTTTCCAAAGTGGCGGTCCCAGAACAAGTCAAAGCCAAATCCATTTGCGCGCGTTTAGTGCCATCTGCCTCCCGCCAAACATCGAGTGGAATCCCATGGGCATGCTGATCCAATATGTCATGGTAAAATTTGTCTGTGAGTGAAGGCGCTGCCAATAGCACAAATTTCAAATGATTTATTTTATCATAGAGAAGTCTGGCTGTTCTGAGGAATAATGGCAAATGCCGACGCACTTCATTTCTGCGGCTTCCCGGTAAAAGCCCAATCACAGGCTGATGACTGGATAAATCAGATGGGGCTGGATCCGGCAGATTGTCCAGGAGAGGATGTCCGACAAAACGCACAGGAACGCCATGGCTTTTGTAAAGAGATTCCTCAAACGGGAAGATGACCAGCATTTTATCAATGATCTTTTTTAACACACCAATCCGTCCAGGCCGGCTGGCCCAAACCTGCGGGCTGATAAAATAAAGGACTTGACTGCCATTGTTTTTGGCTGCCTGCGCCACAAACCGGTTAAACCCAAAGAAATCCACAGGCACCACCACGTCTGGATGCATTCCCCGCAAAACAGGTTTCACCATCCTGTTCAATATGTGCCAAAAACGCGGCAGCTTTTTCAGCGGCTCCCAAAACCCCACCACGCTCTGTCCCACCAGATCAAAAAGGTATTGATCTGCTGCTTTTTGAAGAGCTGGCCCGCCAAAAGCCAGAATCTCGATACCTGATGATTTGGATTTTATTTTTTCCGCCACTTTCGCGGCATGTGCGTCACCAGAAAGATCGCCTGAGACAAATAATATCCGTTTCACAATTTATGTAACCGCAACATTTTTCGAATTTCCAATGCCAGTTCAAGCGCATCCCGGCCATGCTGGCCGCTCACCAATGGGTCTTTGCCTTCCCTGATGCATTGGATAAAATGACAGAGCTCGCTGTTCAGCGCATCTTTTTTTTCTAAACGGGGATGCTGCACAGACACATCCAGCAAGCTTTTGACCGGATCTCTCTTTTTTCTGTAAACCTTTAAACTTTTGTCAGAATAATCCAGAGACATGTAAGCATCTTTTTGGAACAAACGAATTTTACGAAAAGGTTTTAAGCTGACCCGGCTGGCTGATATATCAGCCCGGCAGCCGCGTGAGAAATGCAATGTGGCCTTCACAATATCTTCATGGTCTGACAAAACGCTCCCGCCAACAGCATCCAGCCGCGCCACTTTGTCTTTGACCAATGCCAAAACAATATCAATATCATGAATCATTAAATCCAAAACAACACCCACATGTGCCATGCGCGGATCATAAGACCCCAGACGGGATGCATCAATAAAAAGAGGATTCTGCGCATTTTTTGCCATTTCCTCGACAGCAGGGTTAAACCTTTCCACATGCCCGACCTGCAAGACCAAATTTTTCTGTCTGGCCAGTTCAATAATATCTTCTGCCTCTTCTATTTTTTCAGTCAAAGGCTTTTCCACAAAACAATGCACACCTTTTGTCAGGAAAGATTTTGCCAAGGCATGATGCGTTGGGGTAGAAGAAGCAATGACAACAGCTTGCACATCTGAAGGGAATGAATCCTGAGAAGAGAAAGCAGGCACGCTAAATTTCTCCCCAAGCTCCTTTGCCCGCCGCACATCTGAATCAGACACACCCTTGACGCACACTTGTCCATTGGCAGACAAAAGACGCACATGATGCTGCCCCATCTTCCCAGCGCCGATAACACCCACACGCAAACGGTCAGATTCAGGCACAATTGGTTCTTCTGTTATCATTGGTTGTTGTTTTGTGAATAGGCCCATGATGTATATTTTAGATTTTTGATTTAAATATTATAACGCGTTGCCGGGAACGGTCGCGACTGCTCCCGGAACGGTCACGACCGTTCCCTAC
>JANQER010000217.1 GCA_028278255.1 Elusimicrobiota bacterium
GATCCTGAAAAACCCATGGTCACTTCAGGCATTCGTATTGGCACCCCGGCTGTGACCACCCGGTTGATGAAAGAAAAAGAAATGGACAAAATCGCTGGCTGGATCACTGAGGCCATAGAACACCGGCAGGATTCCAAGCGCCTTCGGTATATTCAGAACGAGGTCAAGAAATTCTGCGCGAAGTTTCCTCTTTATGCGGAGAGGTTGAAGGGATAAGGGGGCAATAAAAAGGCCCATAGAGACAAACAGTTGTTATGCAAACACAGACCAGAAAAAATATTCGATTGCAGGGTTATGATTATTCAAAGGAGGGCGCATATTTTATCACGATTTGTTCAAAGGATCGGAAATGTATATTTGGAGAAATTGTCGTAGGGGCGGGCCTTGTGTCCGCCCGTTCAGAACAGACGGAATTAACAAAATTGGGACGAATTATTGAAAAACATTGGCATGATATTCCCAGTCAATTTAACAATGTTGAATTGGATGAATTCATTGTTATGCCCAATCATATTCATGGTATTTTAATTTTGCATAATTTGTCTGCATGGGCGGACACAAGGCCCGCCCCTACGGTCTTCCGCGAGACACTCCGGCTAGCGCCTACGACAATTTCTGATATCATCTGTTCCTTTAAATCCAAATGTTCCGTTGAATATTTTGATTATATGAAACAAAGAAATTTGTATCATCCTGGTGGCATTTGGCAACGCGGATATTATGACCATATCATACGCGCAGAAGAATCATTGAATTCAATCCGTGAATATATTATGTTTAATCCATCCACATGGGATAAGGACGAAAACAATCTAACGCATAAAAACATGATATGATAAAAATCTATTTAATTTCATTCTTTTCCGCTCTCGGCGGCGCAGCCTTTTGCACGCCGCTGGCGGTTTGGATTTCTGAAAAAATGGGTGTGATGGACAATCCGGATGCGCGCAAAGTCCATGCTTTTCCTGTGCCGCGGTGGGGCGGATTGGGCTTGTTTCTCGGGGTGGTGTTTGCCATGATTGTCTTGTTATGGTTTGTGCCCAGGTTTGATGTGCTTCTCAACTACCGGCACAAAATCACAGAAGGCGCCAATGTGATTGGCCTTCTCAGTCTCAGGCAGCAGTTTGTTGGTATTATGATGGGCGGGCTTGTGATGCTGATTGTGGGCATGATGGATGATTGGCGCTCCATCCCGGCGATTCCTAAACTTTTGGTGCAGATTATTGCGGCTTATGTGGCCATGATGTACGGCGTGCGCATGGCAGGCGTGGCCCTGCCTGGTTTTGGTTTTATCGAATTTCCTTTGTGGTTCTCACAGGTGATCACGCTTTTGTGGCTGCTGGGATTCATGAATGCCATTAATCTGGCTGACGGCTTGGACGGCTTGGCCGCCGGCATTGTGAGTATAGCGGCCGGCACATTTTTGATGGTCTGCATTCTTCAGGGTGAAACCAAAGTCATCCTTTTTGCCAAACAATTGAAGCTGGCAGCCATTCTGTCTGCTGCTGTGTGCGGCGCTGCCCTGGGTTTTTTGCTTTATAATTTCTATCCGGCCCGGGTTTTTATGGGGGATGGGGGCGCATTGTTTTTGGGTTTTATGCTGGGCGCTGTCAGTATTATCGGCACGCTCAAAACCAGCGCAGTGATAGCGCTGCTCATCCCAATTCTAGTGGTGGCATTGCCTGTGCTGGATGTGGCTTTTTCAATTCTTAGGCGGTTCCAACGCGGCAAAGGCCTGATGCAGGCTGACCGCGGCCATTTTCATCACAGACTCTTGTCTCTTGGCTGGACACAGCGGGAAATTGTTCTGCTGGTTTACGTGATCACCTTGCTGCTCAGCCTGGCCACGATACTATTGACGGTTTTTAAAGGAAAGACATAGGAAAATAAAGGAGAGACACAGATGTGTTGATCTAAATATAGCGAAGTTGGTTTTTCATGTTTTCGGGTGTCTCAGACTGCAATAGAGTCAGCAATTTAGAAACAATTAAATAGGGATCGTGACGGCGCACAGCAAGAATAATGCCGTTATGCGTTTTGTTTTCCGATAAATAAGTTTTGTGTATATTCAAGAAATCTTTTATATTGTGTGTAACCAGAGCCCTATGTCGTTTGACAGAAAAAACCAACTGATGTTCATCTGTTGCAGCTAAATTTTTGGCTTCAAGGGTGGTTTGAACATCAAATCCGCGATTGCGGAGATTGTGTGCAATTTTGACCGAAACGTCTTCATCGAAATAAAGGGAGAGATAGATATTTTTCAAGGGAGATTGTCAGAAGAGTTATCGCGGATAAAACGTTCAATTTCCTGTTGGTGATCAGAGTAATAAGACAGGGCATCGAAAACTTGAGAAAGCTTTAGGTACGGAAGGTTTTCCTGAATCTCTTCAGGGGAATGCCCCCATTTCCACATTTCAATAATGGCCCGTATGGGGGTTCTGGTGCCTTTAATGACAGGCTCCCCATTTAAAATCTTTGTGTTTTTGACTATATAAGGATGTTCTGTTGCAACGACCATACCCTCATCTTAACAGATGAGTCCTATTTGTGTCAATGGGAACCCGTAAATGATCAAAACGATTCTTCTCATTTTTGGAACAAGGCCGGAGGCCATTAAAATGGCGCCGGTGATTCAGGCGTTTCAGGAATTCCCAAAAGAATTCAAATGCAAGGTTTTGGTCACAGCCCAGCACCGCGGCTTGCTGGATCAAGTGTTATCCCAGTTCAAGGTCAGGCCGTGCGCAGACCTGAATATCATGCAAAAAGCACAAAGCCTCACAGACATCTCTGTCCGGACATTAAAAGGGCTGGAGCTGTTTTTCAAAAAAACCAAGCCTGATATGGTGCTAGTGCACGGGGACACCACCACCACGCTTTTTGCCGCGCTGGCAGCGTTTTATCAAAAAATACCCATAGGGCATGTGGAAGCCGGCTTGCGTTCCTATGATTATTCCAACCCCTATCCGGAGGAAATGAACAGGCGTCTTGTGGACGCAATATCAACTCTGCACTTTGCCCCCACGTCCGCAGCCCAAAAAAATCTCCTCAAAGAAAACATCTCCCCTCAAAGCATTTTTGTCACAGGGAATACGTCCATAGACGCCATTAAGAAAGCAGATGGGGAGACAGGGAGATGGGGAGACGGGGAGACGGGGAGACGGGGAGGCAAGGTGAAAATTTTCCCTCTCTCCCTGTCTCCTTTTATCTTATTGACTGCTCACCGCCGGGAGAACTTTGGCCGGCCCATCAAAAACATTTGCCGGGCTGTTAAGCATGTGGCGCATTTGCGCAAAAACATTCACTTTGTTTATCCTGTTCATCCGAATCCGCATATTTCCAAGCCCGTGAAATCAATGTTGTCCGGAATCCCCAATGTGCATCTTTTGCCTGCTTTATCGTATGCAGAATTTGCGGGTCTTTTAAAAAAATGTTTTTTTGTGGTTACAGATTCAGGCGGTTTGCAGGAAGAAGCCCCTTCTTTGGGCAAGCCTGTGCTTGTGCTCAGAAATGTGACTGAGCGGCCTGAGGCTGTCAGCGCCGGCACAGTGCGTGT
>JANQER010000219.1 GCA_028278255.1 Elusimicrobiota bacterium
TGCATTCCAGTTCCTGTTTCTGCAAGATTGATATTCACAATGTCTACATTATTATTGAAATTATCTTTAGTTTGGCCTTTGATAAAAAAATTATCAAAGGCCATACTAAAGATAATTTCAATAATAATGTAGACATTGTGAATATCAATCTTGCAGAAACAGGAACTGGAATGCACAAAATAGGGTGGAGTATTAGTACCCATGTAACCGATAACCCTGAAAAAATTCCTGCCAAAGGATGGTTTTTTAATCTTCCCTCTGCTCCCGGAGATGAAGATATTCCATTTGACAAAGATGAACCCATTAAAATCAATAATGCCGAAGGTCATATATTAGTCTGCGGCGGGTTTGTTTTTGCTGCATTTGAGAAAGGCGATAGAATGGTCAGCGTAGAATACAGACACATAAAGATTGATTATCCAAAAGTCTCAAAAGAACTCACCCCCATCTTTGAAGCCATTCTCCACAGCTTTAGGTGGATCGAGCCTGACAAAGAGAAAACGCCGTAATTATCTCCACCCATTCAGAACAGAATAAATCGTCACCGGTGCCAGACACTCCTCATCCGCAATCTACCGGACAGCCTCTCCCGGCGAAACCCTCTTCAAAAGCTCCCTAACTCTGCGCCGTCTTGTTGCCTTAGATTCTTGAAACGGTCTTTTTTTATATCCTTTGCAAAAACCTTTTTATGTCTTTGCTTGACAATGCCTAGAATGCTAATATATTTACTCTTTAATAATGATTCTGTTGTTTAGCGTTTTTCGCCATCTCCGTCGGGAATGTAGTTGCCCGATTTACTGGAGGCGAAGCACTCTCGTCCTTTAGGATCGGGCTCTTTGAAAGCACAAAAGGGTGTCTCCGACGGTAAAATAGCCCGATAAACCGGGCAATTACAGAAAAATGCTAAACAACAGCAATGATTGCTATTATTGTTCGATTTTGAATAAAAAATGTTCATCCGAAAAATCAAATTTTTTGTGCAACTCTATCCTCTCCTGACAGCTGTTATCGGGCTGGGCATTGCTTTGCGTGTGTGGTTGTTTTTTTATGGGATGGATGTTTTGCCGCAGCCGGATGTGCCCACCTATATTTCTTTGGCCGCGCAAATGAGCCATCTGTATGACACTGGCTTTCGGGAACCTTTTTTTGTGTGGTGGTGCAGATTTTTGCAAATCTTTTTGAATGATCCTCACTGTGTGTTTCAGGCTTTGCGTTTTTTCGGGACCCCTTTCTTTGTTGCCACATGCGTGCTGACTTTCCAAATAGGCAGAAGATTGTTTTCCACACCCATTGCCATAAGCGCCTGCTTTTTGCTGGCCATTAACTGGGCACAAATAGACAATGACATGAGCGGCTTGCGCAATTCCTGGGAAGGACTGCTGTTTATGATTCTGCTGGCCCTGTTTCTTGCAGACAAACTGTCCATGCGCACACGATTAACAGCCATCACAATCACAGGGGTGTGTCTGTCTCTGTTGAGACTGTCTTATTTCCCTGTTCTTGTGCTGCTGCTTCCGGCTTGGTTCTGGTTCAGGAAGTGGAAATGCCGGCACTGCCTTTGGATGCTCCCGCTCATATTTTTGTGTCTTGTCCCGCACTATCTCAACAACAACAAAATCAGCAATGACCCTTTCTTGAGCGCCAATATTCATGCTGCGAATTTCCGCAATGTTAAATTTGCCGGCCAGCCCGGATTTCCCACAAAAGAAGAAGTTGCGCTCAATGCCTTTGCCGGACCGCCGGAAACAGTCCGGAATCTTGTGTTCAAACATCACACATTTGCCCAAATTATAGGACACACGCTGGAAGGGATTTTTGATTTGCTCTGGGGCACAGCCACCACGCGTTTTTTTGCTAAAAACACGTCATGGCTGCTTTATGCCATCCTTCTCCCCGGCTTTGTCATAGGCACAGGATTTCTGCTCATGTCAATTCAAGGCAGGCTTCTCCTTTACACCGTAATTACCTTTGTTCTGCCATTTGCTTTTTTTAAACATATTCATTGGTCCTACCGCTTGATTATTCCTTTGGCGCCTCTTGTGTCGCTCACAGCCTTTTGGGGTCTAGACAAGCTAATGCGTTTTATCAGCTCATTAAAAAATGACAACAAAGCAGCCAAAGACTCTTCCTTCGGTCAGGTGATACACAAAAGCCATCATCCCACGCCGCCTCAAATATCTTTTTTGGTTCCTGTTTACAATGAAAGCAAATCCATTGTGGCTGTTCTCGAAAGGCTTCAATCTCTTCCGTTTTCAAAAGAAATTGTTGTGGTGGATGACGGCTCCAAGGACGGGACCCGTGAGAAGCTTTCTTCCTATATCACAGAAAATTTTGTTCTTGTCTTTCACCCATTCAATCAAGGCAAAGGAAAAGCCATTCAAACCGCTCTGGCACATGCGCAGGGCGCGTACGTGGCGATTCAAGACGCTGATTTGGAATACGCGCCCGAAGAATACAGCAAACTCCTGGATCTTTTACAAAAACAAAAGCTGAGCGTGGTGTATGGATCCCGGTTTTTGGAAAAGAATCCCAATATCTATAAACGCTTCCTTTTGGGGAACAAGGTGCTGACCGGTGTGATCAATCTTTTCTGCCGCAGTCATTATACAGACACGTACACCTGCTATAAGCTTATGGAAAGAAAAACCATGCACGCGCTTCAGATCACTTCCAGTGGATTTGAAATGGAAGCTGAGATATCCGCCAAAGTCGCCCTCAGAAATATCAGTTATGCGGAATGCCCCATCACCTATAAACCGCGCCGGCTGGAAGAAGGCAAAAAAATCGGCTGGCAAGACGCTGTGAAAGGCATATGGACAACCATTGTGATATGGTGGAATGAAAGCAAATAAAAGTATGAAGTGCGCGGGTCAAAGTGCAAAGTAAAAAACAAGAAAATTCAAAAAAAACCAGAAATTTCTATTGAATTTCGCGCCTGCAAGGCGCTCATTTCGCGAACGAAGTGAGCTAATTTCTAGAAAATGCCACGTTTTATAAGTCACTTATTAAACTTCTTTTTTCCTCGGACTTGTTATGTTTGCCGGGGAGATGTTCCTGTTCCAGATTCCTATCCCATCTGCCGAAGCTGCCGACTGGCAATCCCCAAATGGCCGGGATTGATTTGCCAAACCTGCGGCATACCGCTTCCTGACGGCGGCGCGCATTGTTATTTTTGCTTGTCTCATAAGAGAAGGTTTCAGGCATGCCGAAGCGCCGGGATTTATGAGGGCCCGCTGAAAACCTGCCTGCTCCTGTTAAAGTACAATGGAAAAGAATCCCTGGCCAAGCCTTTGGGGGATATGATGGCAGACGAATGGGTCCATTGGCCGGAGCTTCATGAGGCGGACACAGTCATGTCTGTGCCTTTGCATTTTTGGCAAAAGCACAGAAGAACCTATAATCAATCGGACCTGCTGGCAAAAGCTTTTTGTGGAAAGACAAATTTGCCTTGGATCAAAAACATTTTGTTCCGAAAAAAGATGACGCGCTCTCAAACCCGCTTGAAGCGTGAAGACCGTTTTGAGAACATGGAAGGCGCTTTTGGCCTGCGGGATCATGAGGCCGTCAGGGGAAAAACAGTTTTATTGATTGATGATGTGTGCACAACAGGCGCCACACTGGACGCCTGCGCCCACACCCTCAGGACCGGCGGGGCCAGAAAAGTGTATGCCATGACAGTGGCGAGGCAGGTATAAAAGCCAAGGGTGAATATGAGTGAATAAGGTTGAATAGGGATGAATAGGGGTACAAACAAAAACAAAAAACATTCCCCTTTTCATATTTGTTTTTATATGTTTTTCCCCATATTCACCCCTATTCATCCGTATTCATCCCTCTGAAGCATTAAAACTGTATCACCAACTGGCTATTCACATTCATTGACATAAAGCCATTGTCTTTTTTTTCGCGGTTCACGGTCATGCTGAAACCGCCGCCAAAAGACAAACGGAAGTTCCGGGATATTTCGTACTCGCCTGTGACGTTGGCTGTATACACATCAATATTGTCGCGTTCCACATTCATGCTGGACTTTTTACGCTCATATGTTAGTTTTGAGTCCATAATCAACCGGTTGACGTTGCCAAACACTTTTTTGGTAAAAGGGATCCTGAATCCCGACGGATAAGATTTGTCCAAACGCGTGGCAATGGCATATGTTTCCGTGGTCAGATCCCGGGTGGTTTTCCCGGCGCCGTCATGTGCTTTGTCTGATTTGCGTGTGTAACTGGGCGTATGCCTGTAAGGCCCCAAAGTCATGGTCACCTGCGCAGAACAGTTGTCCCCTTCTGACCTTGATTTCAATAGGTTTGTGGTCAAATCTATTTCCTGGTCTTTTTTCGATCCATAAGTGAGATACACATCATACCGTCGAAAAAGAGTAAACCGATAATCCGTGTTAAAAGACTTGCTGTCACTGATCGACACTTCAAATGCCTGTGTTTTTCTTTGATTGGCACGGATATTTAATTGAGAATTTTTCATCCATCTTTCCAGCCAAAAAAACCGCTCTGTTTCACGCAATGAAAAAATCAAATCCGGCCATATCACAGTGGACACATCCCGCATAGTATCGGCCTGCTCTGTGTGCTCCTCTGTGTGCGTTACAGTGGCTGTGACATTTAATGTTTTTAAAGGCCTCAAGCGTTTCTTTAATTTTTTGGGCGGGCGAAACCAATCCAAAGGGCTCCAATTGCCGCTGGAACGCCAGGTGTTGCGCAAGGTCAGCCTTTCCCGCCGCGCTTGCGTGTCTGTGAATTCCAATTGATTCAGAAGTCCGTAAATAGCCCCCCCATTGTCACGCTCAATCTTTTTAAACTGAAAAACCCTTATTTTCTGCCATTCATTGTCCTCTTTGGCCACATTTTTGTATGTATCCCCGCTTTCTATGCGAAAGCTGTTGTCCACGCTGAACGACCGCGTGGGCTTAAAATTCGGGAACAGGTCTCTGGCTCTGAATGTCAAGGAAATATCCCCGTTGCCTGTGCGGTCAATTGTTTTTAAATGAAAGGCTGTGGCAGAAGACGCTGTGGGAAGCGCATTGGTTTCTGTGCCTGTTAAAGCATAATTAAAATGCGGCTCAAACCATTTGAACAAACGCAGGCTGGCGGACAAGCCCTGGGTTTGTGTCAATGATTTTTGATAGCTTTTGGCATTTTCAAAAGCCGGCACCAGGCTCAAGTCGTCGTCAGTAAAACGTTTTTGTTCCGTGACTTTTTTCCAGGAATAATTGGGCGTGACATTGAACCCGTTCCATGGCAAAAAAGTCATGCGGCCCGACCAATCATCCGTGAATTCCACTGTTTTCGCATTGCTAAAAACGGCATTCTCAATGGTATTGGTGGACACAGCCATGTCTTGCTTTTTTTTGTCTTCCGAATACGACTGAAAATGATTGATTCTCAAATATTTGACAGACACTGACTCAGGCAAAGGCCTGAAGCTGAATTTTTTCCCTGGCAGCAAATCCGGTTTGACAGGCACGGCATAATCCATGGTGCCTGTGTAAGTGTTTCTGTCTTTTTTTTCCTGCCGCTCAGTGGATTTGATCACTGATTTTTCATAGGAAAATCCAAAAGCCGGCAAACGCGGGATCAAAAGCTGGCCCTGTCCTCTGGCCAGTATATTTTCTTCCTTGCCTTCAGACAAGACAGACACCAAGCCTGCCTCGCCTGTGCGGATGGCAGCAGGCGTGATGGTTTCATCTTTGCTCACATTCCCGCTCAAAGGGAGAAAACGCAATCGTGTAAAATCAAAATAAGCGGATTTGCTTTTGCGGTCCTGGTTCACAATCTGAGCGGTGAGTGTTTGAAAATTCCTGTCCACTTCCCTCACTTTCCCGCCCACAGCGCCCCATCCCGGCCATGACATATCCGCTGAAAACCGCTGCGCTGTGCCTGTTTTCCGCCGGGACCCGGACAAATGAATTTCATTGACCCAAAGTTCACTGTCAATGGATGCGCCGGTGTCATTCCGCACGCCCAATTTGATCTGCCCCACATTGGCCAGATTGGGCTTGCCCACAATCCTTGTGGACGCATTGGGATCATTGGTTTTAAACACATCCGGAAGGCCGTCATCATTCAGATCCGTTAATGCAATATTTTGCAAGCGCCAAGCGCCGCTGTCCCCAGGCGTGATGGGAATTGAATATTCATGATAATCCGTGTCATTCCCGATTTGGACAAAGAAAGTTTCGCCGGTGGGTTTTCCAGAAGGCGCCTGCAAAAAAAACAGCAATGATTTGTGTTTGGAAAAATCGCGGGCTGACGGATATATCACGCGCGTGGTGGTGCTGGACCCTGCGGGCAGGACAAACTTCAATGACAGGGCTTGTTCCCGGGTGCGGTTGTCGGCGCTGTCCTCATAAAGGCTGTTAAAAGCTGAATTCCCGATCAAAGACCTGTAATCAGGATTGTCTATATTATTGACCGCTGACACAGTCATGGTGCTGCCGGACAATGACACAGGTGTTCTCCATCTGTTGCCCACAAAAGAAATTTTGCCGACACGGACCGTGCCTGCACGCGCACTGCCCGCAGATTCTCCCACAAAAGTCACGCGCACCTGCTGGATAATCTTAAAAGCTTCTTTTTCCGCAGCTGTGATATTCAGAGGGACCTTGATGAACCGCCAGCCTGTAAAATTCAAATCCCCTTCCGGATCCAAAGCGCCTGTGCCTGGGTCGTACATTTCTATATCAGAAGACGTGGGCACATCAGAAAGCCTGAACAAAGGCTGTGTGCGCACAGGATTTTCAGGATCCAACTGTCCGTCCTGGTCCAGGTCTTCTGAATCCAACCGATTGTTGTCAGCGCCCACACGTGACGTGATATTGTCACCCGCAAGCAAGTGCGACCCATCCGGACCCGGATCATTAAACACCCATCCCACATCCTCGCCGGTGTTCAAGGTGTTGTCATCATTGATGTCTTCTGTATCTAAAAATGTGTCACCGTCGGCGTCTTCATTAAACCGCCCGGCATTCACAATCAGGTCCACACCATCGCCTGCTGCGCCGGCGCCCTGCACCCAGAGTTCCATATAAGTTTTTTCAGAAAAATCCCGTCCGGATCTAGAGATGGATTGAATAACAGAACTTTCTTCTCCGGCTGTGCCGGCGCGCAAATCATAGCTCATGGCCAGGACTCTTTGGGTTTCACCGTCATCAGCGCCGGAAAACGGATTGATATCCGTCAATAAGATTTCCTCTTCCCCAAAATTAATAGAACCATGCCGTGAGATGCTGCCTCCGGGATTGGAGGCAATCTGCCAAAAATCAATGTCCATGATGGTTTGATCTTCAGCCTTAATGCCTTCCATGGAATCCACCAAGGCTTTGCCAAAAAGATTGGGGTTTTCCTGGGACTGGGCCACTTCAGCGGACAAAGACAGAGACAAAGGCAAAAACGGCACTTGAATGTCTGTTAAGCGCGTGTCAGCTTCCAGCACCATGAGGCTGGTTGGGGTGGATCGGATATCCGGCACAATCGTGGGTTTGGGGGCAAAAGTGTACAACATGGTGGATCCCAGAAAAAACCGGCCCGGCACCAGAGACAATTCTGTGCGCGCGCCCACCAGTGTTTGGCCCAGCTGGCCGCCAAATGGCGCGTATTCATAAGTCACTTCAATCTGCGTGGCAGCATCAATATCATCATCATTAAAAAAAGTCAAATAACCGGAATCATAATCAATAAAATAATCCAGATCCCGCGTGAGCAGCCGGCCGTTTACTGTGACGCGTTCGCTGCCAAAAACAAGGTTCGGCCTGACAAAATAATTCCGCACTTTATATTGATACTCCAGCAAAAACGAAAATTTGTGTGTTTTTTTGGAAATATCATAGAGTTCCGGATCATCTACTTTCAAGGGCGGCTGAATATAAAACAAACCTGCTTCAAAATCCACCTTTAGATTGCCCAGGTTATCGCTTAAATATTCCAAAGGATCTCCATTGGTCAAATAAACCGAGGTGGTGTTTCCATTCAGGTCATTGGTGTGAATAATAAAATTTCCCTGGCCATTGTCATGAACAATCTTTGTGCGGCCAATGGAATAAAATGTTTTCAGTTCCCGCCTATAGCCAACCTCAGTGTCAAAGCTTATTTTTTCATCATCTTCGGTTTTTAATATTGTCAGCCGGCCGGGTGTTCCCAAGTCAGACAGCTTCAATCCATTGGCAAGGGTGTAATCAATAATCAACACATCATCCTGCCTGGCAGGCGACGTCAAACACACAATCCCTTTCACCAGGTCCACGCTAAAATCAGTCACAGGAACAAGCTTGTCAAAATACCCCGACACAGTTGAGGCATTTTCAGCAAAATCCTCAGCCCCGGGTTTGAAAGCCTCCGGCACATCATCGAACAAACGTGCATTGGCATTGTTGTCCGGATTGTTGTCATTCCGCCAGATTTCCACTGTACCGGGCACAATGGAATGAGTGGTAAAAACAATGTCATAATACCGGCGGGTGTAGTACGCGGTATCGGAAATCTCTTTGCGTTCAAACTTGGTGTTGCCTGTAAAACGCTTGGTTTCTGTGATGCCTTTGGTCCGGCTGCCAATGGCCATGAGCTGGGCGTCTTTATACTTTAAGCGGGTCCGCACGCCAAAAAGCTGTTTGCTGTAAGACACAAATTCCGTGGCAGGCAAAGACAACGTGATGTCCCCGAACGCTGCTTCCTGCACCACTTCTTCCGGATCCCCCTCATACACCACGGAAATATCCCTTTTGTCCTCTTTGGTGTCATCAAAATCCACGTTCACAGTGATTTTGCGTCCCACTTTCCCTTTGATGCGCACCTGCAGTTCCTGGTCCATCTCAAAATCTCTTTGTTTCTTGGGCAGACCTCTTTGCGACGCATACTCTTCACTTTTATAATTCGTCTCCTTAAGCTTCACTGAAATCAATTTGCGGCCGGAAATGCTTAAGCCTGATTCATACGGCAATGTCACGGAAATGCCAGGTTCAGGCGCAGCAGGTGCAGGTGTTTCAAGGGAGGGGTCCAGCTCCTCCTCTGCCTCTTCTTTAACCGTTTCTTCGCCGGGGGTTCTTCCCTGCCGGATGGCTTCCTGCGCCTGGTTCCAAAGGTCTTTATTAAAATGAAATATGTTTTTTTCGTCCGGAAAATCCTGCAGCTGAAGGGAAGGCTCAACAAAACCCATGTCTTGTTCCACAGACTGATCAGATAAATTGTATTCAGCCCAAACAGGGGGCCCAAAAACCAAAGCGGAAAATAAGACAAGACAAAACTTTTTCATCATTTATCATTCCGTTTCAGACTTAAACCCAAATTTTGCATTAGGATCGCGGGATTTGACGGACGATGCGGGACTTTTTCTTCCTCCAAAACCTCGCCTAATGCGTACGGCATTGCCCTCGGTTTTGTCGTCGAAAAAATCTCCGCCTCGCCCGTCTCGATCCTCACGCCCTAATGCAAAATCTGGGTTAAATAAAAAAGTGATGGCAATAAACGGGCTGGAAAAGTCCAATTTGTTGATGGGAAAAGACACAGTGGCCCCATTGCCGAGGGACTTCCCGCCAGGGACATGAATCTGCATCAGCTGACGGCAAAACCCGGCACTGAACCTCCATTGCCTGAACCGGACACCTGCTTCCAAAATAAAAAGATAGCTGTACCCGCCTTGATGAACGCCCCCGCCCTCCACAGACAACTTGTTTGAAGTCAAAAAATAATGCCCCAACAAAACCTCGCCGTCAATAAAAAAGGCCCGGCCTTTGGCTGCGCCATGAACGCCCAGCCAGCCCCCAGCCCCCCGAATCTCTTCCTGCGTTTGAACAGCGGAAAACACGCCATTAAACACAAAATCTTTTCGACGGAACACAGCCTGTGTTCCCTGGACCCCAAACACAGCTTCCAATAAAGAACCTTGTATCGGATGACTCACTCCCCATAAAAGATTCTGAATGGTCAATTCGGTCTGCCCTGTTTGACGCAACACATGGCTTTGTGCATTGCCGTCTTCTCTTTCGTAAAAGGACAGATTTGTCCAATACTGCAACGTCATTCCCCACTGTCCAGGCAAAGCATGCCGAACCCTCAGACCTGCCCCATTCCCAGCCGGTTTTGTTTTCAATTCCCAGCCGCTGTCTTGCTGACGATACCCAACCCCTTCGTATTGAACGCGGTTATTCGGTGAATAAAACAATGAAACTTCTCCTGCAAAAAGATCAGCCGCAACAAGCAAGGAAACCAAAATATAGAATGGCATAAATTTCATAAGGTACATTTTATAAATATACTACATATTCCAATATGTGTCATGTGATATCAATGTCATTTCTTTCACCCAATTTTGATATAATTCATCCATGACAAAGACAAAAAACAAACTGTTTTTAAGGTTGGCGCTATGATTTTAGCGCGCTATCTCACCAGACAATTTCTCCCGCCTTTTTGCTTTGGGCTGGCGCTGTTCTCAGGCGTTTTGCTTTTGGACAAGGTGTTTGATCTGATTGATTTACTGGTGAACAAAGGCGTTTCTCTGCTTTTGTCTCTTAAAATTTTCTGCCTTTTTCTGCCCACTGTTCTCACGCTGAGCATTCCCATGTCACTTTTGCTGGCCTGTCTGCTCACGTTCGGGCGCTTATCCGAAGACAATGAAATCACAGCCTTGCGCGCCTCAGGCCTGTCCTTTGTGCAAATTCTTTGGCCGCCTGTTCTGCTGGCAGTGACATTGTCACTCCTGCT
>JANQER010000226.1 GCA_028278255.1 Elusimicrobiota bacterium
TACTCAACAAACTTACCCACCACATTTTTCCTTCTCAAAATCTGCGTCAACATCAATGCCGCATCAGTGGCAGTGGCGCCTGGCAAAAGCTTTCCCAACAGCTTCACGCCCACCACTTCAGGCATAAGCATAGAAAGAGGCTGCCCCAGCATAGCGGCTTCAGCTTCAATACCGCCCACACCCCACCCCAAAACACCCAGCCCATTGATCGTGGTCGTATGAGAATCCGTCCCAATAAGAGTATCCGGAAACACCACATTGTCAGAGTCCCCTGCGCCCTCCCCGGCCACAGACGCCAAATGCTCCAAATTAATCTGGTGAATAATGCCGGTATCAGGCGGAATGGCCCGAAAATTCTTCAAAGACTCCTGGCCCCACTTCAAAAAAGAATAACGCTCAGTGTTGCGCTTATATTCCAAAACACAATTCTGCTTAAAGGCGCTTTTTGAACCAAAAGCATCCACTTGAACAGAATGATCAATTACCAAATCCACGGGAAAAAGAGGGTTAATGCGGTTGGGATCAGCCCCAAGACTCATGGCAGCGTCCCGCATACTGGCCAAATCCACCACCACAGGCACGCCTGTAAAATCCTGGAGCAGCACTCGTGCTGGAATAAAAGGGATTTCCTTTTCAGCTAATTTTTTGGGGGACCACTGACACAAGGTCTGAATATCCTTCTTGGTCACCAAATGCCCGTCTTCATGGCGCAAAAGATTTTCCAAAAGGACGCGGATAGAAAAAGGGAACCGAGAAACAGGCACAGACCAATCTTTCTCAAGTGTCCGCAGGCTGAAAAAAGAAAACTTCTTTTTCCCAAAAGGCAGCAAAGATTTTGTACGAAAGGAATTATTCATCCCCGCATTCTACCACATTATGAAAAAAAAATCTCCCCAAGAAGGTTACCCAAAAGATCAGGTAATTTTCCTGTAGCTGCCCGATTTATCGGGCTCTTTAAAACACAACTGTTCCTGTACGTCAATAAAAGCGCCGATAAATCGGCAGGCTACGAAAAACCCAAAACCCGAATTGGGGCAGATTATTAATAAATATTGGAAACTGGTCATTGGTTACTATTTGATGATTGTTTCTTGGAATTTGGTTATTTCCAGGCGCTGTCAGCGGGCTGAATGAATAAAATTCTCAAAATTAACAGCTTCCCACCGCTTATCATCAATGGCCTGTTTACGTCCTATTGACTTATCAATGGCCTGCAAAAGAACGTTCTTGTCCCACGGCTTACAAATATACTTATCAATCACATCCAAAAAAATCATCGGAATAAAAATCTGAGCATCGCTCTGCCCGGACATCAAAATTCTCAACATATTGGGCCAATGCACTTTCACATGCTTTAGAAGCGTCACGCCGTTCATCCCGGGCATCCTATAATCCGCAATCACAATATGAAAAGCGCCCTCTGAATTCAAAATGCGCATGGCCTCATGCCCTGAAGAAGCGGTTGTTACTTCAAATCCCTTAAAACGCAGTGTGTTTTCAAGCATTTTAAGATTAACCGGATCATCATCTACACACAAAACGCGTTTAATATTCATCATATCAATATCCCTCTCTTAATTGGTATTTGGCAGAAAATCAGGCAGTCTTGTAATAATTATCGACTGTTTCAAAAAAATCCTTAGCCCGAAAAGCACAGTCTGACTATGAAAAGCTATAAAGCCATATGTCTAACTTAAGCTCCTGGCAAGGAATCCATATCATTCTTCAATTCTGAAGTCTCCCAAGTCTTATTTTGAATGGCTTTTTTACGTTTCAAAGCATTCTGAATATCGGACAGCATGGTGTCTTTTTTCCAAGGCTTGGCAATATACTTATCAATCAAACCGGACAAAATAGAAGGAATAAAAATACGGGAATCACTCTGTCCGGAAATAATAATCCGGGCCATATCCGGATAAAATTTAGACACTTTCTTCAAAAGCAAAATCCCGTCCATCACTGGCATGCGGTAATCAGCAATAATCACCTGAAAAGGCGTGCTTGTGTTCAATATATTCAAAGCCTCTTTGCCTGAGGCAGCCGTGGCCACCTCAAAACCCTTAAACTTCAAAAACGCCTGCACAGACTTTAAAGTCACAGGGTCATCATCTGTCAATAAAACGCGAATGCTCTCACTCATAGCGCCAAAACCTCTCTCTGTGTGATGAATGTTTTATCGGCCATTAATGACATTTCTTTAAACCCGGATTGTGCATGAGGGCGTGAGGACAGAGACGAAGCAGTTGGGACAGTTTCGACGAAAAATACGAGCGCATAGCCGTACGCTATGGGCGAGTATTTTGAGGAAGGAAATGCCCCAGCTGCTTCGTCGAATCCCGCGATCCTAATGCACAATTCGGGTTTAAATTTGCTAAAATAATTCCCGGTGAAAAACTCCCGGATTTTTCAGCTGCCTGATTTATCGATTGCTTTCGATGCATGACAATGCTTTAAAGAGCCCAATAAATTGGGCAATTACAGTTTTTCACCGGAAACTAAAATAACAAATTGACACAGCCAAATGCGGCAATCAACAATCAAAAATCAAAAATTCACAAGGTGACCTTATGCCCAAAACCCGAAAAGCGCACAAAACAACATCCCCGTCACAAAAGGGAACCCCAAAACCCGGTGTCCCGGACTTTGCCAAAGACATCATGAACGACTGTGTGCAAGCCAAAAGAGCCAGCCAGCAGCTGGCTGTCTCCTCTACGGAAATCCGTCACCGCGCTCTGGAAGCCATGGCCAAAGCCCTGGAAAACAGCCAAAGCGACATACAATTCAAAAACGAAATAGACATAGAAGTCGCGCGAAAAACCGGATTAACAGACGCGCTCATAGACCGGCTCACCTTAACGCCGCAGCGCATCCGCGCCATGGCCCAAGGCTTGCGGGACATGATGGCCTTGCCAGACCCTGTTGGAGAAATCATTGAAGACCGCACCCAGCCCAATGGCATGCGTCTCCAAAAAGTGCGTGTACCTCTGGGCGTTGTCAGCATCATCTATGAATCCCGGCCAAATGTCACAGTGGACTGTGCCGGGCTCTGCATCAAATCCGGCAATGCCGTGATATTGCGCGGCGGCAAAGAAGCCATCAACTCCAACACAGCCTTGGCCCATATCATCCAAAACGCAGCTTATGAAGCAGGCCTTCCCCCGGGCAGCATACAGCTCATCCAAAGCACAGACAGAGCCCTGATACGCGACCTGGTGCGCATGGACAAACTCATTGATTTGGTCATCCCCCGGGGGGGGGAAGAAATGGTCAAAGCTGTCCGGGACATGGCCACTGTCCCTGTTCTCAGCCACGGAAAAGGGCTCTGCACCGTGTATATTGACAAAGACGCAGATCTAGGCATGGCTGAAAACATCGCATTCAATGCCAAAACCCAGAGACCCGGCGTCTGCAATGCCATGGAAACCCTATTGGTCCATCAAGACATTGCCCCGCAATTCATCCCTGGAATTATCAAACGATATGAAGACGCCCATGTACAAATCCGCGGAGACGCCCATGTCCAAAACATCGGCGGAGACAACATACTGCCGGCGCAAGAAAAAGACTGGGACACTGAATTCCTCAAATTAACCGCGGCCATTCGCGTGGTGCCCTCATTGGAAGAAGCCTTGGTCCACATAGCCAAACACAGCAGCCGCCATTCTGACAGCATTGTCACCAACAATCCTGACACCGCCAACAGATTCCTGGCGGAAGTGGACTCAGCCGCAGTTTTTCACAATGCCTCCACGCGCCTGCATGACGGCAGCGTCTT
>JANQER010000229.1 GCA_028278255.1 Elusimicrobiota bacterium
GCCTCTTCTTCAGGCGTCATTTCCAATAATTTCGAGATTCCTATGCCGTTCATAATAATAAAGTATAGCAGGGTTTTTGGCAGGGAACAAGAGAAAGAGATTTGTTCTTCAAGCCAATGACAATCTGTTTTTAATTTTATATATTTTTATTAAGTGTTTTATTAACTGTAACACCTCTTTCAAAATATTCGGAGGAAGTGTGGGTGAGATCCCCACCGCTGCCCCGCAACGGTAATGCCCAGACATGGGCCAGCCCGGTCGACCGAATATTCATAGCTGTTCTCTACGAGGGTAGATCAATAAGGCCACCGTGCCCGTTGCGCGCACAGGTCTTATCTTACCCTCCAACAACCTGTTGGAGGTTTTTTTATGTCTGCGCGTTCACATCACAGCTGTCGTGTTTTTTCAGCGTGTTTTGCTGCTTTCTTTTTACTCAATACTCTTACGATCCACTTGCCAGCCGGGCAATACCGCTCTGCCGCACGCCGGCCATTCCGCCATGTCAATCACACGGTGGTTCTGGTGGCTGATGTCCATGCTGATCCTGCTGCTCAAAATGAAATCAAATCAATCTTCCTGAAACTACACGACAAAATCGGTATTTCCCTTTTTGGGCTTGAAGGCGCCTTTGATGCCATTGACACAACTCTTTTCACTTCCTGTCCTTCTCCCTCCCTTATAAGAGAGGCGGCTGACATTCTTCTACAAGAAGGCCGCTTGTCAGGGGCCGAATGGGCTGCATTGGCAAGACCTTCCATCAGACTGATCGGCATTGAAGACAAAACCTTGTACTCACGCGCGCTCAATATCCTGTCAGATGTCTTCCGAAAAGAAGAACATGTTCAGCAGCACACAAGCAAGCTCGAAAGCATTTTAACGGTTCTTGAAAACAATAATCTTTCTCCACCGCTCCTGAAGCGTCTTCGCAAACCTTTGGATTTCACTGGTTTACACAATGACTCCTCCGCCCCTCTTGAACTTTCAAGTCTTTTATACAACGCGGAAATAAAGCGTCGCAGGGCATTGGTTTCACTCACCAAAACAAAAAATGAAAAACAAATTCTGTTCCTGGGACAACAAGTCAGACTTCTCATCCGCCTCTGCCGCGGGGAAATGACACGGTCTGACCTTCTCTTCTATCAAAATATGCCTCAACGTCTTGATCTCCGGGGGGCAGGCCAACACAAAGAAATCATAGCTTGCGCACTGAATGCCTTGAAATCTCAAAGAGAAAAAATGGCGCTTTTTTACCGGCTGGCTCAGGCAAGAGAAAAAGCCATGGCCAAAGGTCTGGCTGACATGAGCAAAAAAACACGCGCCTCAGCCGCGTTGGTGGGAGGATTTCATATCGACGGTATCAGGCAAAGACTTTCAGCCCGGAAAACGCATGTTTTCGCCGCATATCCCACCACTTTTTCCTCCCCGCCAGGTCGTCCCCTGTATAAAAACATCATCCGCGGTTATCTGTCGCCGCCTGTGCTTCTTGCCAATGAAAGAGGCCGGAAAGATTTCTTACGTCAGATTATGAGCCAGTGGACAGCGCGCTGGTCCGGGTCAAACTTCTCCCTGTATATTTCAAAACGCAACGCTTTTATAAAAAAATGGGCCTCCTCTTATAAGCGCCTCACAAACAAACCCTTTCCCTTCCAGTTTCTTTGGAATGATCCGGTTCCGCCGCCTATAATCGAAAAGAACAAACCAGACATCACCAGGCAAGACGCTCGCCAGGCCGCAAAAACAGCACAACGACTGATCCTGATCCAATGGCTCTCCGGGTTATCCTTTCACACGGCCTTCAGCACAATCCATCTGATGAATGCCGGCTATTCCTTGACTTTCATTGCACAAATCTCCGCTGTTTTTTCACCGGCTTACATGGCATCCTCTCTTTTGCTTGGAAAAGCCGCTTCTCTCTGGGGGAAGAAAAAAGTTCTCATCATCAGTTTGGCAGCCAACACAGTGGGGACGTTCGCTCTGGCCCTGGCCTCTGTTTTCCCGCTCATGCCCGTGCTTTGGGCTGTGAGCGGGGCTTTGGCCATGGCCGGTTATACAGTGACAATGAGCGGATTATTATACGATGCACTTGAACGAATGGGACGAGCGGACTCATTCAAGAAAGTGTATGGGGTCTCGCTTCAGCGGCTGTGGATGGCGCTGGCATTCTCATCCCTTTTGGGCGGTTTTGCCATAGAATGGATTCCCGCAAAGGAAGTCATCATGATTTCCGGCCTGATTTACGCAGGGTTGGCTATGGGCGCGGCGCGGGCTGTTCAAGAAGTGAGAGCAATTGGACCTGCCCCTAAACATAAAAAAAGCGCCTGTCACAAATCCATGTGGGAAACAGGCAAAAAAATTTTTTTTGTCAGCGGTCTGGGCTTATTCGTTGGATTCTGTCTGTTGGCCAGCAGCATTGCTTTTACGCTGACGGATTTTCTCACCCAGCCGCTGATGGAAGAATCGCATGTCCCCCTCACGTTCTTCGGCGCTGTGTATTTTGTCGTCAACCTTCTGCAGTCTTTTGCCGCTCGTCTCGCAGACCGGACCAAAGCGCTTGTGCTGAGCAAATTCCCTCGTACGATCTATCTTGGATTGACAACTGCTTTCCTAGGCGCTTATGTGATGACCCGCCATATTGTCCCTCTGCTCATATTTCTGGGCATGGCCAATTTCTGGCAAAGCCTTTTGGCTGTGATATCCCCTGATCTTATCATGAAAGAACTTGATAAGCAATCCCGGCCGCTTTGGTTCTCTGTTTGGAGCGTCATGAGCACAGCCCTTTCCATGGCCAGCCTGTGGATGCTCTCAATCGGTCTGCGCACAGCCGCAGCCAGCACACTTTTGCTCTTATGTTTTCTACTGATTCTCGGATTGTCCTGTGCACTGCGATTGAAAGTTGGCTATTCAAGCAAGGAATCAACAAAAAAATAGCTTAAAAAACGGCGTTTTTCAGCTGTTTTTTAAGTGCACATTTCTGGTTCTCAGACAAATTCTCACCAACATCAGCATCACCGGGACTTCTATCAATACCCCCACCACAGTGGCCAAAGCTGCTCCTGAAGAAAGCCCGAATAACATGGCAGCAGTGGCAATGGCCACTTCAAAATGATTGCTTGCGCCTATCATTGCTAACACCTCTCTGCTTTACTGAGATTGTACATACCAGACGGACATATTCCTGACGGTCTGGGAAAGGCCATGCGTGAAGCCGGACGTGAAAATAAAGCCATTTGTGCCCCTGAATTAATCTTTGCAGAAATGGAAACAGCGGAACAGGAAAAAATGCTTTGCACTTCATGACACGAATGTTGGGAATAAGCCGTCAAGTTGTGACAAAACGGGAGAGGGAGCGGGCCATGGAGTCCAAAGAGTCTTCATCCGGGAGAAGAAAGGTCATTTTTAACCGGCCGTCTTCCCCTTTTTCAGCGCAGCCCAAAAGTTTTTCTTTGACGCGCGCTTCTGTCTGCACGGATTGTTCGGTTTGATGCCCGGATGGCAGCATCTCACCCAAAAATTTAAAAACCGATGTGAGCAGGTGCCCGCCTGCCTCAGCCAATCTCTGTCCTTGTGCCAGCCGGGCCGCTTCATTTTCCACCTCTGCTTGTTCGCTTTGATCAAGGGGAGCATCCGGCTTTTTGCCTAACAGTAATTCCAGGCGGCCCTTCAGCGCCTCAATGCCGCTGGCCATGTCCACAACGGATTTGGTGGCTCCCGGATCAAGCGCCGCTAAAAATAAATCCTGTTTGGCAGAAAGTGTTCCCAGCAGGCCTTCTTCGATGGTGCCTTCGGTGACCAAAAGATAGACCTGAACCGGCCGTTTCTGGCCCATGCGATGCGCACGGGCAATGCGCTGTTCCAAAACCGCAGGGTTCCATGGAAGGTCCACGTTGATCACGGTGTCGGCCGCTTGGAGATTGAGTCCGGTGGCGCCGGCGTTGGAAGTGATAAATAACCGGCAGTCTTTGTTTTTTTGAAAATCATGAACAAGCGCTTGTCTCTTCTTTTGCGGAACAGACCCGTCCAAACGCACATACCGCCACTTGTTTTTGACAAGAATTTTTTCAATCAGATTCAACATGCCGGTCCACTCTGAAAAAAGAACGATTTTTCTGTCTTCCTCCGT
The DNA here is from genome assembly GCA_028278255.1 of Elusimicrobiota bacterium. Lineage (GTDB taxonomy): Bacteria > Elusimicrobiota > Elusimicrobia > FEN-1173 > FEN-1173 > JANQER01. Next base: position 4,121 of record JANQER010000229.1, read on the forward strand.
GGTCAACCGGGTCAACAGGCTTTCCAATTCCTCCAATTTGCTGGAATAGCCGGGCGGCTCTTTGTCCACTAAAAAGGTGGAATCAGCTGTCATCCGGCAAAGAAGCAGGAATTTCTGCAGGCGCAGCAAATCCATTTCGGAAAGATACTTCTTGTTGATGATGGTTGCAATGTTCTTCTTGTAGCCGTTGTGGCTGTCCGCCTGCTCTGCCGTGGGCGCTATGCGTATAATTTCCGTTGTGCGGGCCGGAAGATCCCTGATGACACTTTTCCGGGTCCGGCGCAAAAGAACGGGGCGGAGCGTTTCCCTCAGCTTATCGAGTTTTTTGTACCCAAGGATTTTTCCTTTTTCATCCACCACGCGGTGTTGGTTGTAAAAGCGAAAACCCGGGCCAAGACGGCGGGCGTCTATAAATTCCACCACAGAGTGCAATTCATCCAGACGGTTTTCCAAAGGCGTTCCCGTTAAAACCAAAGCGTAAGGCGAACGCAAAGATTTTATTGTTTGACTCGTCTTTGCATCCCAATTCTTGATCCGCTGGCCTTCATCCAGCACGATCAAGTCCCATTTGATTGCCTCAATAAATTTAATGTCACGCATCACTTGTCCATAATTGCAGATGGTGAAAAAATCAGTCGACCCATATTGCTGAACTCTTTCCTCCGCGCTCCCCGCCACCAACCGGCATGTTTTATTGGAAAAACGTTTGATTTCCGCTTTCCACTGAGATTTGATTGTGGCCGGGCAAACAAGAAGCACCTTGGAGACGTTGCCCCATTGCCACAACAATTCAGCCGTTCCTATGCCTTGCACAGTTTTTCCCAATCCCATGTCATCGGCTATCACGCTCCGCCCCGCTCCCACCGCAAAGGCAATACCTTCCAATTGATAAGGAAGCAGCTCCTCTTTCAACAGGGTCTTTCGTAAAGGGTGGCTGGCCGGGTTTTGCCGGATTTCCGTTATCCTGCTCTTGACTTTCTCCCGGTACAGAATGCCGTTGATATATTCTTCCGCGTCCGGATAAACGGTTATGTCTTGCCCGCCGCTCACAATTTTTGAGAGAGTTTTGGCAAATCCCGGCACATCGCCAATAGGTCCGTTCAGAAAGGGCCGCAAAAGAGAGCGCGCCGAACCATTGAGAGTGTCAGGAAGCTGAAGTCTTAATTCCAATGTCTTCCCGTATCGCAAATAAACACACGCCTCTATCGGACGGAAAGGCTTTTTTAGAGCACGTTCTCCGAACTTTTTTTTCATTTTATTCAACAAATGAAAAATGTGCTTGCATGTGCCCAGGGTGTTTTTTCTAAAATCCGGACAAGAACAGTACGACTCTCCCCTGTCCTGTCCGCGCAAAGCCACACGGTAAGACTTTCCGGAACCGCGATTAAACACGACGTAATCTGTATAAATTCGTCCGTTGTTTATCGATTGAACCTGCATTTTTTCGGTTTTTGCTTTTTCCATCCGCTCTTGAACAGCCAGCTGAACCAATGACTCTTCATCCAAACTTTCAACAGGTCTTCTTTCCGGCGGCGGCACAGCCAAACCCAAGGACATTTTTTCTTCCAATATCAATGAAACCGCTGCCCCGATATGCCGGCACAAACAACGGCATTGGTCACATTCAAAACGCAGTTTTTCCGGCTGGTCAGGCATCAGCTGGATTTGCACCCGGGCGTCGATTAAATTCAAATGGAAAACGTCCGGCGTCAACCGGACCTGTTCCGCCATATCAATTCCAATAACACCCCCTTCATTGATAAGACGTTTGCCGCGCGGTCCCAAAAGCCGGCACGCCTGTCTATATGTCAAACGAGATAATTTGTCCTTTAACGTCATCATTCTGATGGCTCCTTACGGGATTCACAACAATCCCATGAATCATTTTAAGAGAAGAGACTGCTAACAAAATACTTTTTTCATTAAATCAACAAAAGGTTTGTCCGGACGTTTGGATTGGAATTGTTCGACCCATTCTTGAATATAGTCTCTGTCCAATGTTTCCCCCTGTCGAAGAACAATGTTTTTTAT
>JANQER010000329.1 GCA_028278255.1 Elusimicrobiota bacterium
CTCTGTGGATTTTGATTTTTTTACAAAGAATGATTTTATTCCAGGGACTGTGGCATCCCAGATTTCTCAGATGGGCTCGTTTAAAGTTTCTCAGGCAGACAAAGGCACTGTTCTTGGAATATTTGAAGGGGTAAGATTCAGTCTTTTTGTATACAAATATCCTTTGCTTTTCAAGCCTTCTAGTTACTTGTCACTCAGACTGGCAGATTTGCGGGATATAGCGGCCATGAAAATAGACGCCATTGCCAGCCGTGGCGCCAAAAGAGATTTTATTGATTTATACTTTATCTGCCAATTGGGATTCAAACTGGAAAAGTTACTGCAGTACTATAATAGAAAATACAAATTTCTCACATCAAATCTTATGCACGTTCAAAAAAGCCTTGTCTTTTTTGACGATGCTGAGCAGGATGAAATGCCCAAAATGCTGAAAAAATCAGAGTGGGCCGATGTGAAAAGATATTTTTCTCAAGAAGTAAAAAGTATATTTTAATCAAAATATCTTCGCCCCATCTCCCCAATCCCTGATGAGCTGGAAATACAAAATGAAAAATGTCTATCCCATAGGTGCGTTATCAGACGATTGTGCCGTGATGGCGGGAAATCACAGGCGGAAATCCCAGGAAATCTGATAAGAATTGAATCGTAAAATATGCTATAATATGGGCCGCTAAGACATCATTATAATTTTTATGGCGCAATTTTCGCCGAGGTAGCTCAACTGGCAGAGCAATGGTTTTGTAAACCATAGGTTGTGGGTTCGACTCCCATCCTCGGCTTTTTTCTTTGCCGCTAGGCAAGGCGCTTGTTTGTCGGAAAGTGTTAAGAGTCAGGGAGTCGAAGACTCCCGACCGCGCTAGCGGAAGTGCCGCGAGGGAGCGGCCATCCTCGGCTTTTTCCCTTGTTGCTAGGCAAGGTCCCTGCTTGTAAGAGAGTGTCGAGGGCAAATATCTCTTTTTCAATCTTTTCTTCTGCTTCAATTGGCCAAAATTTTAGCCCATATCCCAGATAAGCCCCTCTGTAATGATAGACAACAGGTTTTAACATTTGGATATACCGGCTTTCCGTATAGCCGTATTGAGACAATTGAACACTGTAAAATGTTGCACTGGCCACAGCATCTGCAATTTGAAGACCCATACATTTCCCTGGTGTATAAGCAGAAATCTGATCACGTTTAATCACGCTCCAGTCAAGGCGAATATCCATATCTGTGGCTGATGGGAATAAATACAAAAAATAGCTCAAAAGTCATCCAAAACCAAAAAAAACCAAAAAAAAACGAAAATATCGCGTTTATTTTGAAAAAATGTTTCAAACAATTTACAAGTTGTTAAGGCGATTTTAAGATAGATTTTTTATAATTCTTATTATATTTATGAAAAAATTAATTTGTCTAATGATTTTAGTTGCCTTTTGTTTTTCCACCATGGCTTCGCCATGGGTGGAGGCATCCTTTTGGGAAGAACGCCGCCAGTTTATTAATAATAAATATGCAGATTCAGAAAAAAATGTTTTTGCTCGACGGCCTCAGTCTCTTAGTCATATAAACCCAATCCAAATAATAAATCAACTCCCATCTTTTAAATCCCGCCCCATAGCACATGCCTTATCCGAAAATATTAAGAAAGATTTACCTGATGGTTTTTCTGAGAAGTATTCAGAAATCTTTCGGTCTTTGTCTCATGAATACGGAAGTATTCGAAAAATTTCAGTTCCTGAGGACAAGGTATTTGATCATATGATTGTCCATATTCAGGATGTGCATCAGAATTATGAGGCTCAAAGAAATATTGCCAATACAGTTCAGAAGCTTGTTGATTCGAAAAAAATAGGACTTGTGGCTTTGGAAGGAGCTTTTGAGCCTTTTGATTTAAAGCGGTTTCGTGAGTTCCCTCGTAAAGAGCCATTACGGATGGCAGCTGATAGTTTGTTGGAAGAGAATGAAATCTCAGGGCCTATTCACACAGCTTTAATAAGTTCTGAGAGCATTCCGCCTTTTGTTGGCATTGACCATCCTGAGCAATATAATCAAAACGTGAAGGCCTATAGAGAGTCTGTGTCTTTACAGGGAAACTATAAAAATCAGACAGCTGTTTTGCAAAGAAAGATAGATTCCGAAAAGAAGAAAACTTTTAACAGGGATTTGGTTGTTTTTGATGAGAAGGTGGAAGCTTATCGTTCACGTAAAACATCTTTAGGTGATTTTATTGAGAGTCTGTCTTCTCGCAGTGTGAAAATGAGTGGTAACATTAAGACTTTTCTTGCCGCATTGGAGTTGGAAGAAAAATTAGACTTTTCTGTTGTTGAAAAACAACGCACAAAGATTATTGAAGAGTATGTTCATCAGGCGAGTTTTGATGAGATAAAAACATTAATGGAATATAGTGTGGGTTATCGCTTGGGGAAAATTAATTATGCTGCTTTTTATAGAAAACTCGAAAAACTATGCAGGGAGAACAAAATCAATTTAGCTGAATATCCTGCGATGCAGGAATTTATTAAGTATGTTTTTCTGTCTGACGAGATTAATGCTGCTGAGCTATTTGATGAATTAAGGCACATGGAAAAGCAAGAGTATGACCGGTTGGCTAAGACAGAACAGGAGAGAAAACTGATTAGACAGTCTAAACATATTTATTTAACAGGAAAACTTTTGAATTTTTCATTAACGCCCCATGAATGGGAAGAGTATAAAAAAATCAAGGATGAGGACATAGGATTAGACGGCATAGCGGATGTGTCTTCTTTTGAGGCGTTTTTTCAACAGGCAGAGATGAGAAACCAATCAATTACAAAAAATCTTTTTAATTCCATGAATAAATATAAGACCGATGTCGCGGTGCTGGTCACAGGGGGGTTTCATTCAGATGGGATAGAAAGAATGTTGAAAGATAAAGGTGTTGCCTGTATCACATTCACGCCAAAGATTGCAAAAGTGGAAACCGGGAAAGGCAGCTCGTATTTGAGCGTGTTTGCGCGGGAAAAGTTGCCTGTGGAGCAGTTGTTTGAAGGGGAAGAGCTTTTTGTGGCCAAAAATCCCTGTGCTGAAACATCTAAGTTTCTATTGGCTGTCAGAACAGCTTTGGCCAGTCCTAAAAATGCTGTGTATGAATTTCATCTTTTGGCAGACAAGGCCATTAGGACAAGGATATTACAGGCAGAGACTTATTTTTCAAATAGAATTGAATATCTTAAGATCCGTCTAGAAAACAGTGAGTTTTTGGCTTCTTTTAATCAATCAAATGGTTTTTCAGAGAAATATGTTAAACCTGTTAAATCATGGCTGAGTCAGTTTTTTGTGCAAGATGTTATTGGTTTGGTTAAAAAAGCAGGGATTGTTTATGCCTTTTTGGGCAGTGCTGTGGCCATAACATTGTCATCTTTCATGCCTGGTTTTCAGTTTTTGACTACGGTCACGATAATGGTTTTGGCGGGTATCCCATTTTTGGCTTTTTCTTTTGGTCTTTTACATGAATTGATTCATAAAAAATACCCTGACACTATTATCGCTGCTCCACTCATGAATATTGGTTTGTCCATGGTTTTGGCCAGTGCTACTGTGATTGCTCATCAGTCTGGTTGGTCACAGCAAGTGGTTGTTCTTCTGGGGCTTATGTCTCTGGTGAATGGTTTGTTAGGTACTATTCATTCAATCGAAGACTGGGAAGATGCCACAGGATATTCTTTTGATCATGTTAGCTGGCTCAAGGAAATAGTGCCTCAGTTGTCACATCGATCTGATAACCCGGGAGAGGAAAAAGTTGTTACAGAGTTACAAGTAAAAAGAGATATTCAAAAAGAAGTGCCTAAAACAGCAATTTTAACTAATCCTGAGGTTGAGAAAAAATTACGTAGGGTTTTAAATACAAGCAGTAAAGGTTTGTCCTCTCTGGTGGCGAAAAAACATAAGTCATACAGCAGTCACCTTGATTATGAAGAAGGGCAGTTTTTAAGAACCAATAGTATGGCGATTATTGACATTATTCATCAATTAATCCTTGAGTGGATTTATTTAACACCAGAAGCACGAAAGGCTTTTAGACAAAAGGCTGTCAGTATATTAGATGAGGTAACCTTTCGGTATATGGAAATTAATGAATGGTTGGAGTTTGGGTATGTGGTTGTGGGGGCGCCACAAAAAGCTTTAAAAATTCCGGTTAATCGGTTGAGAGAATTAAAACCATATGTCGTGGGAAATGTGGATATTGGATTGGGTGTTTTTGGTATAAAAAATGAACCATTCATCCCCAAAAAAGCTGTTCACCCTTTTACTTCAATAGTCGATAAATTAATGAAAATGCGTTTGGGCGGAGATCTTATCTTAGAGAATATATTTCAGGTTTTAGGAGAAATTCCAGATGCCTCTCGTTATGGAGAAGGGCGAGATCAGAATGGTTATCGTGTGATGAAAGCTTTAACAGCTTCCGGCGGTTTTGATGTGGAAGTTTATGAATTGATCGTTAAAGCCATGGGGTATGTCCTTATTATTAAAAGTCAGTCGATTGGTCATGAGAATAGAGAAAAAGCTTTGTCCTTTTTAAGAAAGCACGCCAAGTTAGGGAAGGGGTCTTCAGAAGTTCAGGTGGCAGCTTCATATTCTTTGGCCTTGGCCAATGCACAAGATTGCCAGGATTTTATTAAGCCTTGGATTGAGTTAATGATTGGAAATTCTGTAATAAGAACACCGAGCATTGGGTGGGCAAATAGTTTTCAAGAGGCGATGGGGCAGGTGAGTCGGTCTCTTTCTGACGGGGAATTCGATACTTTTTTTCAAATGTCTGATGCAGGGCTTAGAATGCCCTATTTCTTTTATAGGCTGGGGAATATGCTGGATGATGAGTATGTGGATATGAAGAGGATTGCTTTCCTGCGTCGTCTTTCTCAAGGGACAAAAGAGGCTTTAGGCGACAGTTTTAGTCATGGGGCAAATATAGCATCACATGTGTTGTATAAACGTATGTTAGATGGAAGTGCTGCACATCGTCTGCCGGTGAATGAGGCTTCCCTTGGGCTTGTGAAGAAATCCGGAGAACATTCAGTTCAATTTGGGCCGTTGACTGGTTCGGGAGATCAGGATAGAGCTGAATCTATGCAAAAGACAAGGCTTCCCCCGGGAAGGATGTCTCAAGTATTGGCAAAAAGAAAAACATTTACTCATTCAACAACAATGGATCAGATGTTCTTAGGTATGGGGAATGATTTAATGGTTTTTGCCAGAGCCATAGAAAGCATGCGTGATCAGGCTTGGGCTGGAGAGCTTGATGGTATCAAACAGAATTTAGTATCTGTTCAGGAAACAGTGAACGCGTTGAAAAGACAAATTAAAGATGAAAAGTCTTATGTAAAAATGCGTTCTTTTTTGATAAATGATTGTGGTCTTAAAGAGTTTAATGATTGGTTGCATTGGAGTGAATCAGGGGATGATGTTTTGTTATTGCATTCGCTTAAAAAAACAAAATATCCTGAAGCTGTCCGAGTGTTATTAGAAGTTGTTGAAAGAACTTCTGGCCTTATGGAATCAGGCCCAACACCAGCGGACGTCTATGCAGAATATAAGCGTCTTGTAATAAAAAGACATTTAGTGGCAATGCAACGTGCCAGAGAGAATCCCTTGGGGGAGGGCATGATTGATGAGATCACGCAAAAGCATTTGCCTGGGGCGGTGTCTTGGTTGGGAACAAAGTGGGGTTTATTTCTATATAAAGGTTTGTGGGGGCCAAACATAGAAGATATTTTTGGGAAGAAGGGGTTTGGGTATACATTTTTTCCTGTGATTGTGGGGTATTTGGTGGGGTTAACTGGTTGGTTGGATCCATCTGCTGTGATGGGCGGTATGTTGTTGTTTTTGATGGCTTTCCGTGTTTTGTTTTATAGGGCGCATTCTGCTCACCGACAGGGGCCTGTGCTGATATTCATCACTTTGGCGCCTGTTTTAGTGGTGAATGCTTTGTTTTCATTTACTCTGGCCAGTGCTTTATTGTCTATTTTTGTGTCTATCGCATTGACACACAGTTTTCCTAATTTGATTGTGCATTTTTCTTTGAGTAAAGAAGAAAAACTGGCTGAAAGGTTTGAAGCGGCTTTGTACGCATATCATCAAGGAAAAACCGTGAAAAAAGCAGACATGGATTTGGTGGGATTAATAGACAAGATCCTTCCAAAAACAGGTTCTTTGGGCGTTGAAGGCAGAGATCTCTTAAAAGCTTCTTATTCAGGGAACACCAAACTCAAATTAGAGGATTCCTTTGATGTGGAATTGTTTAAAGCAGCTTGTGAGAAAAACAGAAAGGCATTATTTGGGAATACAGTGACAACTGAAGAACAGTTCTCTGGTTTAGTCAATGGCGTTTTACGTGCCAATACACCTTCCATTTTTCTGAAAACAGCTTTACGTCAGACAGAAGATGTGGAAGGTTTAAAAGGAAAAATCGTGGTATTGGATGAAATACCTGATAAAAAAATGGGTGATTATGTAAAGGCCATTATTGAAACAGCAGGCAAAAAAACAAAGATAGTATGGACAGCTATTAGTGAGGAGCTGCAATCCAAACTTGAAAAAGCAATAAAACCCTATGGACACGAAAATGTTTTATTAGTACAAGATGCTGTGTCTCTCATTCAGGGGATTAAGATGATTCATTTGCAGTTAGATAAAATGGCCAAGCATATGGATGAGGCATTATTTGAGGAAATAGAAACTTGGAGTTTTGTCGGGTCAGAGAATATGATTATGGAAGCAGGAGATCTGCCGCGAAATCATCCTTTCAGACGGGCAGTGTTTATTTTGGTTGATCGTTTATTGAGAGCCAGGGTCTATGTTTTAGAAACATTAAAATCATGGCGAAAAATGGCAGAATTTTTGGCGCATTTTGCGTAAAAATAGATTTTTTTGTTGGTTTTGAGTATTTTTTTAATGGCGCGCGCAAAAATCCTTCTTTGGCTTCATCAATTCATTTTGCAGTTTTGTGACATTTCAAGACACATGTTTTGCTTTGAGATGACAATCCTTTTCTTCTGTTCCGCTACACTTATCCCAGTAATCAAAAATCAGCAGCCGTTTGATGCGGCTCAAATGGGAGGAAGACATGAAGCGGAATCATATGAGGAAATGGGTCAGTGTGTTGGCAGTGGCAGTGGTTTTGTTCAACCCTATTGGGGTGATGGCGGGCGCCTGGGACAAGGGGCAAACAGGCAGGGATCAAATATGTCAAAGATCTCTTATGGTTGTGAAGAACAACCATGATGGTTATGATGATTATGACCGGGACATTCCCACCACGCGCAGAATTAATATCGCGTATGAGTCAACAAGCTCTTTGCGGTGTGTGGGTGAAAATAGTTTCTATGGCGCTTTGATCGGCCTGGGGGTGGCTTTGGCTGTGAATCTGATAGCTGACAAGTACGCCTGGGAGCTGGGGCCTGCCATTGGCGTGGGTTTTTTCGGCGGGATAGGATGGGGTGTGTACGAGTATAACAGACGACAATCCCGGCATCTGGCATCTCTTGAGAATGGCCGGTTGAAATTGGGGATGCCAGGGTTTTCTGTCCAGGTGAAGGCTGAAGAGGAAAAAGTGGATCTGCATTTGCTGGCTTGCCGGTTTTAAGCAAGTTTTATAGGTGAAAAATAATGATTGGTGTTTTGTCGGGGTGCACAGTTGTGCACCCCGATGGGTATGGGAAGAGGATGGGTTTTGTGATATGAAAAAAGTATTTTTTGTGTGGTCCGTGTGTGTGTCAGTCATGGTTGGCGCGCTTGAACTGGCCTATGCCGATGATTCTTTGGAAAAACAATTCCAGCAGGCATTGATTGTTGAAACCGGGGAACGGCATTTGGAAGAGGCTGTTGCATTTTACAAAAAAATTTTGCAGAGCTCCAAAGGGTCAGACGCTTTTGAAAGAAAGGTCTTTTTTCGACTGGGATTGTGTTACGAAAAATTAGGGCTGTATCAAAAAGCATTAATGGCTTTTCAGAAAAGCCTTGGTCCGATTGATCAGGACAGAGAGAAATATCAATTGGCTGCGGCAAACGTTCATCGGCTCAAAAGGCTGATAAAGGAAAGCACGGAAAAAGAGAAATTTGAGGCCAGGCATTGGAAAAGATTTGGCGGGTCTGTTTGGCAGGCAGGCATTGATATGGGGGTCTCAGAGATGGAAGGGCATGAGGTTTTTACTGTGCAAAAAATGACAAAGGGATCCAGCGGCCTTGCCAATCAGCAAATGACCTGTTGGGCGTTTTTGGGTTATCAGATGAGACGTGGTGTGATTTTTGGTATTGAAACAGGAGAATTTTTGCCAGTGAAGACGCGATGGAGTCAATCTTCTATTCAGGGGCAGTATAAGTTTGTTGATTCACAAATCATTGAAAACAGAGGGACATATGTGGGGCCTTTTATGAGAATAGATTGCGGGCAATGGATGTGCCATTGGCAGGCTGGAATCGGATTTGGTATTCTCATGGAGCGCACCCGGATCAGGCAGACGAATGAAACAAGAGATTTGCTTGCGGATCATGTTTTGTTTTCCGGAACCAAAATATATAAAAACCGCAACAGTGATTTGGCTTTTCCCATTCAGCTGCGCGCTTCATGGAAAAGAAAGGACAATTTGTCATGGGGGATTGGCGTCAGAGACTTTATTGTGTTTTTTATGGAAACCGAGAATTCAGGCAATCAGTTTGTGTCCAAGCGCCGTGTGCGGCATATTGTGATCCCTCATTTATTTGTTGCGCTGAAATTTGGTAGAATTTCTTAAACGTTCTCAGGATTGTGTAAAATAAATGGGTGTAAATTTATGTTTTGGACTTTGTTAAAGGAGAAAGTATTTGCCCGATTTATCGGGCGCTTTAAAAATAAAACACATTTAAAATACGCCCCATGAATGGGGCAATTACATTCATAAAAAAATGTGGTTGTTCAAAAGACATGAGTAGTCAATAAATTTACACCCATTTATTTTACACAAACGTTCTCAGGAGGGCATGTGCCAGTGGTGAGAAAATTGTTTTTAGGCCTATTGTTGTTTTTCCCTTTGGGGTGCGCGGCTGTGGCTGTGCATTCCGGGGACAAGCCAAGTCCTGTGGCAAAGGAGGCGCCGGAAGATAATCTTCAGGCTGATCATATTGTGGCGCCTTATTTGGTGGCCCTTCTCGAAGAAAGAAAACTGAAAACAAGAAATATCGCAGATTATGAGAATGTGAATTCAGCGCTGAAAGACATTGTGCGGTTTACCACGCCTGCCGGGTACAGTTTAAGAACCCGTTTGCAAAACAATGGCATTCCTGTGGCGCAGGCTTTGTCTCTTTCCAGGCATGAGCAAATCAAATCCCGTTTGCTTGAAGCAGCCAGGTGGGCTTACAGTCCCCGCACAAGGGAGCAGGCTCTTTTGGGGCTGGCCGCATTGAAGCAAACCAAACATCTCAATTATTTTAAAGAAGCCTTGCTGGATAAGGATATTTCTGTTCAATTTGCAGCTGTTGAGGCCCTTCAAATTTTTGGCGGATCTTATGCTGTCAGTATGCTCTTGAACACAGCTGACAGCGGGTGGTCTCCTTTGATTCGGGTGTATGCAGCGCAGGCTGTGTGGAGAATGGGGGAGGAGAGAGGAAAAACCAAAATTCGCAGCTTACTGCGAGATCCGAATTGGCTTGTGCGTGCCATGGCTGCCAAGACAATTGGTGAGCTGGGCAAAGCCCAGGATGCCAATCTTCTTCTTTCCCGCATTGGCCCGGAAAAGGATCATAAATTTGTTTTGGCTGAGGCGTGCATTGGCGCTTTGAAATTGCTTGGGAAAAAATCTTCCAGGCCCAGAAGGCCAAAGCGTCGTCAGCCTAAAACATCTGCCAAAGCGCCTCCTCCGTCTTCTGTGTATGAGCTTGAACCATTGGTGGTGACTGCACCGAGGCTCAAAATTCAAATTGTGGATGTACGTATTGATAACAATTTGGTGCAAATATTAAATGAGATCATGCAAAATCCCCCGCCGGAAGGTTTTGATCCTGTTTTGGAGGAGCTGTCTTCATTGCAGACGCCTTTGGGGATTGCTTTGAAGATCCGTTATACTGATATATCTGTTTTGCTGGCTGAAGGCCTGGCTGGCACGCGTAATTTTAGTTTGATTCGAAAACTGGAAGAAGCAGCGCGTCAAAGCCTGCCATGGGTGAGGGCTTCTATTCTTTTGGCTTTGGGGTATGAGCCCGGCCGGCGGGATCTTTTTATTTTTGAAGAGGCATTGAAAGACAAAATTATTGGGGTGCGTTTTGGCGCAGTGGATGCGCTCAGTCATATTCGATCGGTTTCTGCCAGGAATTTGCTGATAAAAGCCGCGCAATACGACGCGTCTTTGGCTTTGCGTGTGTATGCGGCGCAGGCGCTTTGGCAGCAGGGTGACACATCCGGGCGCGAGGTCATGCTGCGGTTGATCAGCCATCAGGATTGGGTCATCCGCGGGATGTGTGTTTATTATTTGGGGGAGATGGGCGGGGAAGAAGAATTTAACCAGATCGCTTATCGACTGCGCAGTGAAACAAATGATTTTGTCAAAGCAGAAGCCTGTCTGGCTTTGTTGAAGTTATCGAAAGGATAAACCGGAAATAACCAAATTCCAAGAAACAATAACCAAATAATAACCAATAACCAAGAGACAAGCACCAATTTTAAATACTGAAATTTGCAAACAACTGATTGGGAATTTAGAATTTTTAAATATGAGGAGTTTTTATGAACATTGAGGCTTTGAATGTGTTGGCTTTTTCAGGCGGGGCATGGGTGATTTATTTGTTGATTGGCTGCTCAGTGTGGGCTGTGGCTGTGATTGTGGAAAGGATTATGATGTATGTGAAGGAGAAAAAAGCATTTGAAGTCATTTTTCGGGAAATGGCTGCTCATATGTCCTCTGGTCATTGGGAAGAGGCTGTTCAGCTTTGCAACAAGTTTCCAGGGGCTGTGTCTAATATGTTGTTGGCAGGATTGACGCATGTGCAGAGCGGTGTGGACACGATGGAAGAGCATGTGTCTGCTGTGCGGATATTGGAAAAAAAGAATTTGGAAAAACATTTGATTGTTTTGGGAACCTTGGGAAACAACGCACCGTTTATCGGGCTTTTTGGGACTGTGCTGGGGGTGATCAAGGCTTTTCATGATTTGGCAGCCACTTCTGCGGCTGGACCGGAAGTGGTGATGCAGGGGTTGTCAGAGGCGCTGATTGCCACGGCTGTGGGCCTGCTGGTGGCTATCCCGTCTGTGGTGGCGTATAATTATTTTCAGAAAAGGATCAATGATCTTTTGGGAGAAACAGAAGCATTGATCAGAATGATGGCGGCTAAATTGAAAGAAAAATAGGGTAGAAATTGGTCCGCCAAGAAGGCATGGCGGACGAAATTGGTTCACTCTGTTCACGAAATTGGCGGCCTTTGGCCGCGAAATTCAAATTTGGCTATTATTTGATTATTGTGTCTTGGTCATTGGTTATTATTTGGTTATTGTTTCTTGGAATTTGGTTGTTTCCGGTTTGTCCAGGTTAGGATATTAACATATGGCTTCTTCTGACAGCAATCAAAATGGAATGATTACTTCAATCAATGTCACGCCATTGGTGGATGTGGTGCTGGTGCTGCTGATTATTTTTATGGCCACAGCGCCTTTGATTCATCGCAGATCTTTGAATGTGAATGTGCCAAAAGCCGCGCACAGTGAAAAAAAAGCCACTGCCACTTTGCAGTTGTTTTTTACTTTGGAGAAGGAGATTTATTTGGAGAAGGAAAAGTTTTCTCCTGAGTCTGTGGTGATTGAATTGCAAAACCGCCTCAGACTGAACCCTGCTTTGCATGTGTCAGTGGCGGCTGATAAGGGAATTCCTTACGGGGATGTGGTGGGGTTGTTGGATGTGGTGCGCAGTGCTGGCGTGAAAAAGGTGGCGTTGGAAGTAAAATCAAAATAATGTAGAAATTGGAAATTTGAAATTAGAAATTGAAGACATATGCAAAAACGTTGACAGACATAGAAAAAGTGTCTGAAAAATGGGAAATTTCCAATGATGAATATGCTAAAAATGTCTCCTTTGTCTTTGTTTGAAAAAGGTTTGTTGGTGTCCTTGGCTTTGCATGGGGCATTGTTTTTTGCTTTTTCTTTCAGATGGGAGCGGTTTTCTTTTTTTGAGAATGAGGGAATTGAAATTGATTTGACCCGTCCTTTTCGTCTGACTACAAATCCTCTTTTGGCCAAGAGGGCCAAAAATCCGGGCACTGGCGCTCCTCTTGTTAAACAGCGTCAGGCTGTGCCTCCTGCTGCCAAACCTGAACCATTGAAAGTGGCGTCTCCTGTTAAGGAAAAGGATTGGGTTTTGCCCACGCCGGAGACAAAGGAAGTGGAAAAGCCTGTTGTGCCCAAAGAAAAAATAACGTCACCTGACGGGGCGGAAAACGGAACAGGAGAGACTTTGGGCGGGTTGGGGCATGGCACAGGTGAGGGAGAAGTGGATTGGGTGTATTTGACTCATTTGCCTGAAATGTTGAATCGGGAAGATTTGGCCCGGAATTTGAGGCGGTTTTATCCGGAGGAAGAGAGACGCGCCGGACGCGAGGGCTGGGTGGTTTTGGATGTGCATATCAGTAAAAAAGGTCATGTGCGGTCAGTGGATGTTGTGGAATCTTCAGATGTGGCTTTTGAGGAAGCTGCGCAAAAAGTAATGGGAGAAGCCCGTTTTTCATCTGCCAAGGTGGGCCGGCAGTCTGTGCCGGTTAAAATCCGCCAGACCATTTCTTTTCAATTGGTGGACTATTAAAACGGGAAATAACGACACTTTAGCACAGAAACATGGCTCAGTTTCTGGTCTTTGTCATTGCCTTCCGTCTAAAGCCGGAATGGCTAGATTTATCAGGCGTATGTCTGAACAGAGCGCATAAACAATTTCACAAAAACGCCCAATAAATTGGGCAATTACACAAATATCATGTTTTTGTGCCAAAGTGTCGAAATAACCAAATTCCAAGAAACAAGACACAAAAAAATTTCAATAACCAAGAGACAATCAAAAATCGCAAATCGAAAATCAAAAATAACATCACCCTTTAGCATCACGGAGTTTTTCCAGTTCTGGTTTGAGGTGCTTAAATTCATCGTCAAGATCTTCCAGAAGCGCTATGGCTGCTTCTAATTTGTCAGCGCTGGCCAGGGCTTCGATTTTTTCGCATATGGCCCAGAGCCCTTTGGCGCCCACATTGCCGCTGCTGCCTTTGAGTGAGTGAGTGGCTTTTTCCAGTTCTTTTGCATCTTTGTCTTCAGCTGCTTGGTGAATTGTTTGCAGGCGCGAGGGGGTGTCTTCCAAAAAACGCGAGATGACATCTTTGAGCAATTTGTTGTTCCCATCGCCCATCTCGCGCAGGCTTTCCAGCACCGCTTGATCCAATGACACATCCCATTTGGCAATCACAGCAGCCAATGTGTCCACCTTGATGGGTTTGGACATGTAATCATCCATGCCGGCTTCCATGCATTTTTTTCTGTCCCCGCCCAGGGCATTGGCTGTCATGGCGACAATAGGGGTGTGCCTGTCTTCTCCTTCCAGTTCACGGATGATTTTTGTGGCTTGATACCCGTCCATCTGAGGCATTTGGCAGTCCATAAACACCAGATCATACCGATGGTTTTCGATTTCTTCAATGGCTTCCTGGCCGCTGTTCACTATGTGCGGGGTGTACCCGAGCTTTTGCAGCTGGAGTTGTGCCACCCGCTGGTTAACAGGATTGTCTTCAGCCACAAGAATGCGGAAGAATTTTTGTTTGGTGTGCAGTGCAGCTGCTTGTTTGTCCGGTCCTGCGGGTTTGAGTTCATCAATGACAGACATGAGAGAATCAAAAAGCGATGATTGCTTGATGGGCCGGGTCAGACAGGCGGCAATGCCGGCTTCGCGAATCACATCCTGTTCCAAAGGCTGTGAAAGCGAAGTGAGCGCAATGAGCTTGGGAGAAATCATGTCATGATCAGATTTGATCTTCAGGGCAAAAGCCAGTCCTTCCATGTCTGAGATGTCCATGTCCAGCAGAACAATTTTGTAAGGGTCTTTGTTCAATGATTTTTCGCGTATCATATGAAGGGCTTTGGCCCCGGACACAGCTGTGTCCACTTTTGTTTTCCAGGTGGACAAATATTTTTTCAGGTTTTTCTGTTCAGTGTGATTGCTGCTCAACAGCAGCACTTTCAGGTCTTTCAGGTTTTCTTTGACTGATTCAACAACAACCCCGCTGACTTGTTTTTCAAATCGAAGAACAAACCAAAAAGTCGATCCCTCCTCTTTTTCGCTGACAACGCCTATTTCGCCGCCCATGAGTTCAACCAAACGTTTGCAAATGGCCAGGCCCAGACCTGTGCCGCCGTATTTTCGTGTGGTGGAGGTGTCGGCCTGGGAAAAGGCTTGGAAGAGTTTTTTTTGGGCATCCATGGGAATGCCAATCCCTGTGTCGCTCACAGCCAGCCGAATGGTGGCATGGCCGGCTGTTTCATTGACAAGAGAAGCCTTGACAGTGACTTCTCCGGTGTCTGTGAACTTAACGGCATTGGTGAGCAGATTGATCAGAATTTGGCGGATGCGTGTGGGGTCCCCGCGCAAGGCAGTGACCACGTTTTTGTCAATGGAGACTTTGACGTCAAGTCCCTTGGCTTGTGCGCGCACAGCCAGGAGCTCAGTGGCGCTTTCTATGAGATTGCGCAGATCAAGATCTAAAGACTCCAGAGTCATTTTTCCGGATTCCATTTTTGAGAAGTCAAGAATCTGGTTGATGATGGCCAGAAGGGCATCGCTGGCATTGGAGATGGTTGTGGTGAATTCGGTTTGCTGCGCAGATAATTCAGTGCCGGACAGCAGGCTGGACATGCCAATGATGGCGTTCAGCGGCGTTCGAATTTCATGGCTCATGTTGGCCAGAAATTCCGAGCGTATCCGGGCGAGTTCCAGGGCTGCGTCACGCGCTTTGGCCAGTTCTTCTTCTGCTTGTTTGCGTTCTGTGACATCTTCATAAGTGACGCCCACGCAATTGTTGGGCAGGGGATATACGCGCACGGAAAAAACACCTTCAGGGGCCTGGGAGCCGCCGTAATCGGATTCTCCCATGTCTCTGGCTTTTCCGGAGCGGATGACTTCTGCGTAAATATGAGGAACTTCCGTTAGAAAAGGGAATATTTCCTTCATCATTTTTCCGATGGATTCTTCCAGAGAGACGCCTGTGAAACGCTTGACCGCCGGGTTGGTGGCAATAAGCTTGAAGCTGTTGAAATCTTTTTCATTTTCCATATGCCACACATTGAGGCCAATGGGAATGTTTTTGACGATTTCCATATACACACGAATGCTTTCTTCGACTTTTTTGCGTTCGGAAATCTCTTGGAGCAGTTCACCCCGGCGGCGGTAAAGCTCTTCAGCCTGGCGCGCCACCTGGCTGGCTTGATCCTGCATGCGGTCTCGCGAGTCTTCCAGCTCAGCGACAAAACGTGTGAGCTCTTCCTGCATTTGCCGGCGGTGTTCTATTTCATTGGTCAGACGGTCTTCCAAGGAACGCCTTTCTTGCACAATGATTTCATTGTAATTTTGGAAGAAGTCCCGCAGCAGGGGCTCTTCTTGGCAGATTTTTTCGAAATTATCCTGGTAACGCTTGTCGCATTTGTGGTCAATCTCCGGATGAGATTCCACCCAAAAATGGAAAATTTTAATATACATCAAAAGTCCTGTCAGATGTTCGTAAAGTGAGGGGCTGAGACAATGGGACAGCTCTTTGACGCAGCGGTTGGATTGGCGTGTGGAAATGAAAATAAACTCTGACATCTGAAAAATACTTTTTTCCAGAGAAGATTCCTCGTCCGGCCATTTTGTCAACGGCTTTGTGCTGAGAGACAATTGTTTGAAATGTTCTTTCAAATCCGTTTCTGAGAAAGGAGGCGCTTCTTTTAAAAGCGCCAGCACAGCGCTGCCGGACAGTCCAAGGGTTTTTAAATAAGAGCCATGGCAGATCAGGGGGAACGGGTTGGAACAGTAGCGTGAAAGCCTTGAGATTAGTTTTTCCTTGAATAATGCAGGGATCGGGTTGTCAGTGAGCCATTTGTTAAATTGGTCTAAAAAATGTTCAGGACTTGATGCGTCCTTGAGCTTTGCGGAAGAAGGCAGGGCAAGCTCAAAACATTGATTGATGTCCTTTTTTAATTTTTCAAGTTTTTTTGAAGATTTCACTAGGACGCTCCTGTCTGTTATCCTTAATCTTAATAATGACTCTATATATAACTAATTTCAAGTAATTTTTTAAATATTGATGAGATTCTTAATTTGTCTTCGCGAATAATTGCCTTAAATGGGGTCAATATTTGGTATAATAATTCATTGTCAGATTTAGGTTAAAGGGAGCCAGCCCATGGAAGAATCTTCTGTGATTGAAGTGGTTTGTCCAACGTGTCAGACCGTTATGACTGTTGATGCGGGGAATGGGAATGTGCTTCTTCATAAGCAAGAAAAACCACGCGGACCTGTGGCTGATATTCAGGAAGCTGTCCAGGCCATTAAAGGCGACTCTGTGCGCCGGAAAGACATGTTTCAGAAATCTTTTGAGGCGGAAAAAAACAAGAGTGAGAGGCTCAAGAAAACATTTGACGAAGCCGTGCGGCGGGCCAAGGAAAATCCTGATGAGCTGCCTCCGCAGAGGGAAATAGATCTGGACTAATGGATTTTTGATTTAATAATATTGAATTTATCCTGTTGAAAGAAACGGTTAAATTTTTTTCCGATAGAAAGCATGGCCGCATAGCGACTGTTCCGAACATTTGTTATTGGCAATTGTAAAGCAAATGGTTTTTAAATATGTTCAATCAAAAATCGCAAATCTAAAATCAAAAATTTTGTATAAAAAACGAGGAACGTTTTATGTCAAGAATCATTGCAGTGGCAAATCAAAAAGGCGGTGTGGGGAAAACAACCACAGCCATTAATTTGGCGGCTTCTTTGGCGCATTTGGGCCAGGAAACACTGCTGATTGATATGGATCCCCAGGCCAATCTTTCGTCGGGATTGGGCTTTACGCGGGAACGCGTGAATAAGCATGTGTATCATGTTCTTTTGCAGGATGTGCCTTTGGATGATATTCTTCAGGAGACCAGTGCGGAGTGGCTTGACATAGCCCCTTCTCATGTGGATCTTTACGGTGTGGAAATAGAGTTGATCAATGCCGACAACAGGGAGAAGCGTCTGCAGACAGCTTTGGAAAAATTTCAAAAGGTTTATAAATTTATTCTGATCGACTGCCCGCCTGCTCTGAATTTGTTGACTTTAAATGCTTTGTCAGCGGCCAATTCAGTGCTGATCCCTATGCAAAGCGAATACTACGCTCTGGAGGGGCTTTCTATGCTTGTCAAGACCATAGAGCGTATCCAGGAATCATTTAATCCTCAGCTGCAGATGGAAGGTGTCTTGGTGACCATGTTTGACGGGCGCGCCAATTTGTCGCAGCAGGTTTACCGCGAGATTAAAAAGTTTTTCGGAGACAAGGTTTTTAAGACAACCATCCCCCGAAACGTGCGACTGGCTGAGGCGCCCAGCTATGGCAAGCCAGTGCTGTCTTATGACAAAAATTGTTCCGGCGCGCATGCGTATTTGTCTTTGGCCAAAGAGCTTTTGGAAAGACTGGGGATGTCTTTGGATTCCACGGAACAAGAAGAAGAATTTGTGGAAGAAGAAATTGTTGGTTGAAATCCCTTTCAACAAACAGGGGCCATGTCTAGCGACATAGCATTGTCTGAATGAAATTGGAAATTAGAAATTGAAACAAAAGGAAGGAGATAATATATGCACAAAGCTTTAGGGCGTGGACTTGATGCGCTTTTGCAGCCGGGACAGGCAGGGGCTGCAAAAGAATCCAGGCGGGACAATATTGCTCAATTGCCAATAGACAAAATCCGTCCAAACAAATTTCAGCCGCGGATCCATTTTTCTCAAGACAGCCTTGAGGAATTGTCTCATTCCATCAAGTCCCGCGGGCTGGCCCAGCCTTTGCTTGTGTCCCCGTCGGCTGTGCCCGGGGATTTTGAGTTGGTGGCTGGTGAGCGCCGTTTGCGGGCGGCCAAGATCGCGGGATTGTCAGAAGTCCCTTGCGTGGTGCGTCAAGTGAGCGAACGGGAGAGACATGAGCTTTCTTTGATTGAGAATATCCAGCGTGAAAATTTGAATCCCATGGAAGAAGCAGAGTCCATTAAGAAACTCATGGATGAATACGAGGTCACGCAGGAAGAAGTGGCCAGGGCTTTGGGCCGAAGCCGCTCAGCTGTGTCCAATAAAATCAGACTTTTGGAGCTGCCGGAAGATGTGCGCTTTGCGGTGATGGAGGGGCATTTGTCCGAAGGGCATGCGCGTGCTTTACTCGGCATTTCTGAAAGAGTCCGTCAAGCAGAATTGGGGAGGCGGATTTTAAGG
>JANQER010000340.1 GCA_028278255.1 Elusimicrobiota bacterium
TCATCACTATACTGTTCTACTATGGAAAATAAAGTAATATTTATATATACTTTAATATAAATAAATATTTAAATAATATCTCGTCCATACAGGATAAAATTGTTAAATGCTGTCTCAGAACAGCATAAGGGAGGGAGGGAGATGATTTTATCCACAAAAGCACGCTTATCCAAGAGTCATGGTTTTTCCATGATAGATGTGATGGTGGCTGTATTGATTTTAGGCCTCACCATCCCAGCCATTAATATATTTCTTCATTGGAACATGAAGCACGCAGTGAAATCCCGGGAACAAGTCCGGGCTTCTCGTTTGGCTCAGATGATCACAGCGCGCACACGGGCCATGAGTTTCTTCAATGTGTTTACAAAGGACTGGAACACCACGGAATTCGTGGATTCCTCCAAGACCGGCTTTGGTTTGTCCGGCATTGGCACTGAATTCGGCGATATCACGGCGCCCAGCAGCACGTATCCGGACATGGCGCATTTGCAAGACATACAAGACCAGATCAAAACAGCCGGTTTTTCCCATTTTACCATTGATGTGCAGCACATGAGGCGGGACAAAACAAACAATGTGACAGCGGGATATGATTTGGTGGATGTGGAGATTGATCCTGCCACAAAAGAGGATGTGGCTGATGATCAAGTAAAATATGAGGATTTTAATGCTGACGGTGATTACTTTGATTATAAGATAGAGGATGACAAAATCATCAGTGAGCAGCCTGACACGCGCGTAAAACAGCTCACAGTGCGGATTTATAAAGGCCCGGAAACCATGGCCATGGTCACAGGAGAACTGCTCACGGCTGAAATGTTCAGAGGCATACAAGGCGCTTCCTCGGAATCCTGTCTGCCTTTAGATCTTGATCTGGACAAAGAGGACTATATTCATGCACGCAATGAGCCGGAACAGGATAAGGCGTATAATACAACAGTCATCACACACAGCAGCAATTATGATTCAGGGCCGGCTGTGCACCAGGCAGACTCAGGCCAGGATCTTCTTCTCACCGGACGCACTGCGCCCACAGCGGATGTGCATCTTTATTGGACAAAAGGCGGATCATCGCTTCATTCCATTACATCGGATGTGAATGGAGATTTCACCGGTCTTTCGAATCCGCTGACCACTGGTTTGCAGGAAGGGAAAAATACTTTTTATGCGCGCACCATTAAAGGCGGTCTTCGGTCGCCTTATGTGATAAGAGAAGACATCATTTATGACATTAACCCGCCCAAAGTTACTGGTGTTTATCCGGCGCACGGGAGTAAAGTCAAAACTTTTTCTCCTTTTATAGGCGCCAAACTAACTGATGAGCCTGTGACTGCAGGCCGGGATGTCAGCGGCTTGCGTTATGATGTTCTTTATATGGAAGAAAAGAATCATTATGGAGAAATTGAGCAGCCCACAATCCTGCCTGACGGGTATGTGGTGTGGCTGGACACCACCACATTGCTGCCCATAAAACTCAAAGATGACAGAGATTATAGGATAGTGCTTGAAGGCGGTGACATGGCTCATTACAAAGTGTCTCATGAATGGGAGTTTGAAATAGATGAGATTGAAGATGATAATGAGAAGCCTGAAATTAATGATGAGGCGCCTACAGGCACAGCTTCTTCCAATATGCCGACAATCAGTTTCAAAGTGACAGATAATGGAGACTCCGGAGTGAAACCTTCAAGTATAAAAGTGTATCTGGATTTTGTGGATCCTGCGAATCTGCTTTTGGGCGAGGATGTCCCGGCTGTTGATTCTTTGGGCAGGGCTTATGACGGCAGAGACGGCACTGTTTCATTTGATATGACAACGCCTTTGACCACAGGGGGGCATACGATTCATGTAGAAGTCAAAGATTGGAAAAACAATACAACAGACTTTAATTGGAGTTTTACATCCCCATGACACACAAAATTGTGATTTGGTTTAAGCAGAGAATGCCTTTGGCAAAAGATTTTTTGGGACAGACCATGTGGCACAATTGCGCCGGTTTTACTGTGACCAATATGATGGTGGTATCCATTATTTTGGGGATTCTTGCCATTCCCGTGGCCAGGTACCTGACGCGGGCCTTGCAGGGCATTACCACGGAAACCCGCAAAGCCAAAAGCCAGGACGCCTTGCGCAATGCTTTTGCCAAACTGGAAACAGATTTCATGGACATGAATGAAATCACAATTTCCGAAGACCAGCGCATTGAATTCATGATGGATTCTTACCGCATGCCCGGGTACAGAGCCAAAGGCGATCTGGACGGGGACGGTATTTTGAATGAAGTGGATGCGGATGACGATAATGATCTCACGGATTTCACGAAAATCAGCGCTGGCATGGGGGGGTACGACCATCAGGACAATGATGATGATGCCATTGATGAAGGCCATGTGGATGTGTATTGCCGGTACAGGCTCAATGCCAATAACGAGCTGATACGGGAATTCAATTACAATGAAGCAGGCTATGGGAAGGCTGAAGTGCTGGCTGAGAATATCATGGAATTTCAGTTGACTTATCTGGGGTCAAAAAATGAAGAATACGGCTTTGCCGTTGATTTGGGAGAAGACGGATTGCCAGGGACCGGAGATGCCGGAGAGCAGGACGGAAAAATCACAGCCATTGAGATTTCCCGGGTGACAGATGCCAACGATGGCCATGGGAATGGAAATGATGTCATTGATACTCCGGAAGAGCGTTTGTATATTGTTTCCATACATGTTCACGTGGTTCAGGACCTGAACAAAGACGGCAGAAGTGATTTTTCATTGGATACGGAGCTTGCCCCGCCTATGCTGACCATTAAAAGGAGGTTTTAGTATGCGTCCTCTTCACAATTCTCGTGGAATGGCTTTTATTGCAGCCATTATGATTTTATTGTTTCTCATGCCATTGGCCATGATTTTCAGCAAAAGAATCCAGACCCAGAGCCAGCTCAACACCAAGGAAAGAATTATTAAAACCACCCGCACTTTGGCAGTCAATGCCATGATTGATTATATGCGCCAGTTCTCCAATGACCATTGTGAGGATCATTTTGCAGACAAAAAACTCAAGCGCACAAGCGCTTTTTATGAGGCCGGGTTCACGGATGTGGATATTACTTCTAACACAGTGGCCCGCACCGTTCACATTCGCGCCACCGGCAAGTACGGCAGCAAGGATGATCCCCGGTCAGTCAAAACCCTTAAAGGCACCATACAATTTGTGTCGGATTTTGCCCGTTTTGGAAACATGTTCAATACAACATATGTGAATAAAGACGGTGCCACTTACAATGGCGGATGGTATGTCTACGGCGATTTGATCGCGGATGGAGACGGTACGCATAATTATAACAGGCATGTGGTTGTGGATGGCAGTATCGGGAGAATATCCGGTTCAGATATTAAAATAAATTTTAACAGTGATGTTTATGTCCAAAACACATATAGCACCCATTACAAATTCAGCTATAGCAGTACACCTAGGAGTCCCGCACCTAAGATTTCCTGGCCTGAATTGAATGTGGACTATTACAAAGACCGTCAGACTTACAAGTCCCAAACGCCTGTGGAACGATGGGTGTTTAATGTGGATGGGTCAGTGGATATTTATCATAATTGTTCAGGGGGATCAACTGTCTCAGGATCAAATTCTAACGTTTCAGGGGCTGAAGATCTTAAAACGTATTCAGGCGCCGGCACTTTTTTTCAAAAATATAATTTGCCTACTTCAGGAGAGGGCGTGCTTGTGGCTGAAGGCGCAAACCTGATTTTAGAAGGCACTGTGCGGGGACGTTATACCGTTGTGTGTGTTGGCACGCCGCACTCTTTGGACGAAGGCAATGTGGAGGTGCGGAACAGTTTCAGATATCATGACGGGAGCGGTTATACCAACAATGCAAGCGCAAAGGCTGCTGTGGCGGTCTTGGCCACCAATAAAGTGATTTTGGCCAACACCAGCACATCCGCTTCTTATTTGACCATGTGCGGTATTTTTTTCTCGCAAGAAAACGACATTCATGCTTTAAACATGGTGAACAACACAGTGAATTTTTCAATCAATGGCGTGAGAGCGCAGAGAAAATTTGTTCACTACAAAAACAGTCCTTACAGAAAGCTCTCAGGCTGGAATTTTAATGCAGATGACCAGCTTCAAAAATTCCCACCTCCCATGCTTCCGGAACGTCCGGTTCTTGTCAATCTCACAATGAGATAACAGCGGGCATTCTTTTTGTCCTTCCCCCAATCTTCATATTTTGTTTTAATAACTTATTATGGAAAAAGGAATTTTCATTACCATTGAAGGCGGGGATGGGTGCGGCAAAACCACCCAAACCCGTTTGTTATGTGATTATTTAAAAAACCAGGGGCACCATGTGGTGCACACGCGCGAGCCCGGGGGTACCAGTATTGCCGAGGCTGTGCGCCGGGTGCTGCTTCACCCGCAAAGTCAAATTGCGCCCATGACTGAGC
>JANQER010000350.1 GCA_028278255.1 Elusimicrobiota bacterium
TGATTGATCAAGAGGTGATGAATCGTGTTCCGCCCAAAGACCGGAATGTGTCAATGGTTTTCCAGAATTATGCGCTTTTTCCGCATATGACGGTGTATGAGAATATGGCGTTTGGGCTTAATTTAAGAGGGTATTCCAAGAAAGAAATTGAAGCCCGCGTCAGTGAAGCCGCAGTGGCTTTGAGTTTGAACAGCCCGGGATTGATGAACAGAAGGCCCAGCCAGATTTCCGGAGGCGAATGTCAGCGCGTGGCTTTGGGAAGAGCCATTGTGCGCAAGCCAAGAGTGTTCCTTTTTGATGAGCCTCTTTCCAACTTGGATGCCAAACTTCGTGTGCAAATGCGCGCTGAAATATTGCTTCTTCATAAGCGTCTTCAAACAACCATGATTTATGTCACGCATGACCAGGTGGAAGCCATGACAATCGGCGACAGGCTTTGTGTGATGGATAAGGGGATTGTTCAGCAAGTGGGCAAACCTTTGGAGTTGTATAAGAATCCCAGCAACAAGTTTGTGGCAGAGTTTATTGGCAGTCCTTCCATGAATTTTTTTGATGTGAAAGTGGTTGAAAAGGAAAATAGTTTTTGGCTGGATCAGGGGCATTTTCAGCTGAAATTGTCGCCTCGTTATAAGCTCGGGTGTCCTTTGAAAGACGGGCAGTCTCTTATTTTGGGGGTGCGTCCGGAAGATATTCATGACCGCTTGTTTCAGCCCGGCGCCATTACAGAAGGGAATTCGTTGCTGGCCATTGTGAATATGCTGGAGCCTATTGGGTCTGAAACGTTTTTGCATGTGGAGGCCGGCGGAAGCCAGTTTATTGCGCGGGTGGATTCCGGAAATCCTGTGGAGATGAATCAGCACATTGAATTGGCTGTGAATATGGACAAAATACATTTGTTCACAGAAGACGGGAAGGAGAGGTTGTCGTTGGAAATATGATTAGATGGAAATGAGTGCGAAGAGAAAAGAAAAGAGGGAAATATTAAATTTAGCATATCAAATATTAAATATTAAATTGAAAAACAAAACAGAGCGGGTATTTGCTTTTATATGGTCATTTTAATATTTGATATTTACAATTTGCAATTTCTTTAATAATGCCGGGGGGGGGACTTGAACCCCCACGCTGCCTAAGCAACTTGAGATTTTGAGTCTCACGCGTCTGCCAATTTCGCCACCCCGGCGTCATATTGCGTTTAGCTTCATTATTATGGCTTTTTATGGTGATGTGTGTCAAATTTCTTTTGTTTTTTTGTTACACTTTTTCAGCTTATTGCCGATAATATACATACAATAATATATGTGTGATATAGATCATTTTTGACCGTTTATCCGGGGTTGTTCGTGTTTGCCTGGAGAGTGGTTTTTTGTGTGAGGCGGTCATCAACAGAGGGTGATGCGGTTATGGCGACTCTTGGGATAGAGGATTTTGAATTGCTTCTTCAGGCCAACAGTGTGCTGTCTTCAAAATTGGACAGCGCTGAGCTGTTGCAGGCTGTGATGGAATTGGCCACACGCGTGGTCAAGGCTGAGGCGTCTTCTATTTTGCTTTTGGACGAGAAGACCAATGAGCTTTTTTTTAATGTGGCTTTGGGAAAAGCAGGCAAGCAAATTAAGGAAATACGTCTTAAAGTGGGAGAAGGATTGGCAGGATGGGTGGCGGAAAACATGAAGGCTGCTATTGTGAATGATGTGCAGAATGACCCCAGATGGAGCGGCAAAGGCGATCGGAAGAGTGATTTTAAAACCAGGCAGGTGTTGGCAGTGCCTTTGATCACCAAAGGCAGGCTGATTGGCGTGGTGGAAGGGATCAATAAAAAGGATGGGTCAGGATTTTCTGAGCTTGACAGAAAAGCGCTGGAGGCGTTTTCTTCTCAGGCCGCTGTGGCCATTGAAAATGCCAGGCTTTTTGAAGAGGTCAAAGGGGAGAAGGAAAAACTCAGCACTGTTTTTGCGGAGATGACTGACGGCGCTTTGATGATTGATGCCAAAGGCGTTATTCAATTGATGAACACAGCCGCCGGGTATTTTTTCGGCATCCAGCCGCAGAAGGCCATTGGGTCTGTCACGATCCAGGATTTGATTGCGCCTTTTATGACTGTGCCGCCGCTTGAAATGATTTTCGAGCATTATGAAAATACCGCCACCATAGAGCTGAAACGCCGGGAAGGAAAAGCATTTTATTTGTCAGGCGTGATTAACCGCCTTATGAACAACAAAGGCGAGCCTTTGGGCTATTTGTTTGTTGTTCATGATGTCACGGAAATGCGGAAAGAAGAGCTGTTGAAAAGAAATTTTCTGTCTTTGATCTCGCATAAATTAAAGACGCCTTTGGTCACCATTGCGGGATATGCCCCATTGCTTTTGGAGGATTCAGCGCCTTTGTCGGATTTTCAAAAAAAGGCTCTGCAAACCATGAAAAGCCAGGGCATGCATTTGTCCAATTTGGTGGACAAGTTGCTGACATTCAGTTTGATTGAATCTGAGACACTGCATTTGAATTTAAAGCCGGCCTGTATCAGGGATGTGATTGATGAAACACTGGCGCTGATGAAACCGTATATTGAAGGGCACAATGTTGTTTTTGATAAGGAAGAGCATTTGAAAAATCTTCCATTGGTGATGATAGACCATGAGCGTATTTGTGAAGTCATTCGCAATATCATTGAAAACGCCATTAAATTCAATGACAAGCCGGAGAAAAATATTCATATTTTCGGAACACGCCATAAGGATTGGGTGCGTATAGGCATCGAGGACAATGGTCCGGGCATACCGCCGGAAGAGCATCCCCGCATATTTCATAAGTTTTATCAGGTGGAAGATTCTTTTACAGGACAGGTCGAAGGCGCCGGCCTCGGCCTGGCACTGACAGAACGTATTGTGGAGGCGCACAAAGGGGCCATTAAGGTTGATTCTCTTTTGGGCCGGGGAAGTGTGTTTTATTTTACGCTGCCTGTGGCGCCAGAAGAAGACTCAAAGTCCTAGCCCGGATAAACCGGAAATAACCAAATTCCAAGGAACAATAAAAAAAGGCTCTTTCACAGAATCTGTGGGTAAAAACCTTACAAAAAGATGTAATGACCCCTGTTTTCAAGCAGCTGAAAAAAGCCGCTTAAACAAAAATGAGCTTCTATTAAAACGGGGGGCAGTATAAAGATTTTTTATGGTTAAAAGCCGCGCTTCGCGCCCCGCTCAACACATAAAGAGATCTACAGATTACGCAGATGACACAGATTAAAGACAAAGATAAA
>JANQER010000002.1 GCA_028278255.1 Elusimicrobiota bacterium
TTAAAAGACGGGGATGAATGGACCATCACCACCTATATGAACATAGATGGCGAGCTCATCACCAAAACATTGATTTATAATGAAGACACGCGTGAATGGACTCTCCTGGTCACCACTGAGGGCAATGACGGTGAGATCCATGAAATGGAACCGCAAACAGGCATTAATGAACAAGGCTCTTGGAGCACCAAACACACGCATTCCGACACCACGCAGGATTATGTGATTATTCGCGGCCAAGCCACAATGATTCATCAAACCACCACCACAGTGAATGAGAATGAAGACGGGTCCACGGATTCTCAGATTATAGACACATTTTATCGGTATGACAGTGCAGGCAATTTACTGGGCGCTTCAGGTTATGGCGTGACCACCAGCATCAGCGCTGAAGGCGCTGTGTCGCATGGCTTGATCCTGCAGGATTACGGTGTGATTGGCGGCCAGGCTGTGCTGTTGACATCCCGGAGCTTGTCTTATACTTACGGACCTGAACCAGGCGAGACATCTTATTCGGATGTCACAGTGACTTATGAATATGATGAAGCCGGCCGCATGATGAGTGCGCACGGGTCAGGCATTATGGGCGGGACCAATATTGAGCAGGATGAAGACCCGGATGTGGATGTGGGCGTGGATCCGGCGTCTATGGGGTATGTGTATGATCCGGAATTGAATGGCTGGTATCTGCCATGGGATGCGGAGAATTCATTTATTTCAGCTGAAGACAGACCGGAATGGAACTTTTTTATTCCGGAAGAACAGGACAGCAGTGTTCTTCCTGTTGTCATAGACCCTGTGTCAGACGGTCAGCCCCTGCCAAAGCCCGGTATGGTCAAGTCCGGCCCGATTGTGGGACCTGGAGGAGAAGGCGAGGCTGAGGAAGATGAATTAAAAACCAACCGTTACATTGGCACCATTGAACAAGAATACATTATCCGCAAAGGCCAGGCCTTAATGACCCGGTCCATCAGCACATCTATTTCTTTTAATCAGGCAGAAGTGGATCTGGATGATGAAGATGACCCCGGTGAATTGGATGGCATGCTCATTGGCCAGGATCCGCACAGCATGGGTTTTTATTATGATGCGGAGAAAGAAGCCTGGTTCAGCAGCACAGGTTTGAAAATGTTTTACCCGGCAGCAGAAAAGCCGGAATGGAACAAATATATTCCGGGTTATGAAGAACCTTATGTGGACCCGGATTTGAGCACAGCTGAGGGCGGCACCACCACCATCAGCAAAACCATTGTGGATTACAAATATGATGAAGACGGACATTTGATTGGTGCATCAGGTTCAGGCACCATTGAAATGTTTGGCACTGAAAAACGCATGGAAGTGATTCATATCCCGTCAGAGATGGACATTCCTTCTGATGACAAAGATCTGCAGGGCGGCACCCCTGAGTCAGCCGGATTTGTGTATGATCCGAAATTAAAAGGCTGGTACCAGCCGTGGGACAAAGAAGGCAGTTTTGTTAAAAAACCGGAATGGAACAAATTTATCCCGGAGGAATACAAAGAAGACATAGATTTTACGCAAACCTCTGAAAGCACGATTCACACATACGGCAAAGGCATGATTTCCCAGGAGTATGCCATTGTCAAGGGACAAGCCAAGATCATTAATTCCTTGTCCTTTATTAATGGCACCACCACCAGCAATGGCAAAACCCATGGCATCAGCTATGACAGCAATGGCAATCCCATTAACACAGATGGGACTTCTTCAAGTGTCAGCAACTGGAAAACTGTGTCCATGGACACTTATGATTATGATCTTGAGACAGGGCTGCTATTAACACGCACATCTGAGAGTATTCAGGATTCTGTGACCACCATCAACACCTCCAACCACATCACAGGCGAAAACACAGATTATCAAATCATCAATGGCCAGCTGCAAAACGGCGCCACCATTGACGGCCAGACCCTCACAGATGAGCAAGTGGCTGAGATCAATAGACTGGCAGAAGAATGCGGTTTGTGGGTCAGCGGCTTAAGCCTGGGCGAGGACGGGCAGTGGAATCCCTCTTATACGGTTTTTGGCGGGGCGCAGGTGCCTGGGGAGTCTTTGGTTTCCGTCACCAATCATTACACGAAAAAAGTATTTGACGGCAATGACAATTTGCTGATCAAAGAAGAAGAAGGATCTCCTGTGGATATGAACACGCAGCACATCGGTTCATTTACTTTGTCATTGGTGCCCACAGACAATGGATTTGATTTTGAAGCCTCCGGCGTCACAGACACGAATTTTGACGGTGTGTTTGATCTGGATGATGTGATTGATATGATCAAAGAATTGGTTCTTTATATCACATACGATGGACTTGAAGACAACGGGCCTGACGGCATGATTTATTTTGAAGGGTATGCTGCTTACTTAATCTCCAGAGGGCTTCTGCAGTCTGCCTCTGCCAATATGCCGGGATATGATTATACCGGGGATCAGGCCAATGATCTGGATGCCGGCAATGGCATGACCATGACCATTTCATCAGACGGCCAGGGCGGGACCAAAACCACTTTGACATTGATGCATGAAGGCCGCCCAGTGGCCAGTATTGATGTGGGAGACATCACATTGGCTGAAGCTGTGGCTTTGCTGAGCACCGCGCCGGTGCATTCAGATCCGGATAACTTTTTGGATTGGGCCAAAGATTTGATGAACAGCGGGGCCATTGAAGGGTTTTCATTTTACATGCCTCAATATTCACACCAAACACAGACCGGCCTGATATTAAACGGGTCCATGGATGAGGAAGGACAGATGACCATTTCCATGACCATTATGCAGGGCGGTTTGTTCTTGTACAGCTTGGTTTTTGGCGAAGATGCAGAAGTGGATGACATTGTGGACTTGGCAGAACGCATTGCTTTGTTTATGGACAATATCGGGACATTTGCTGATCTGGATGAGACCGTGGGATATATTGCGCAGGTTCTGTTGGATGCTCAGCAAAACGGCGTGATTGACAGCATCTCAGTGAATCTGGCCACGAATATGGGACAAGGCATGCTGGATTTTGTCTTCACAGAGCAGGGCCAGGAGCTTTTGGCGGCTCTTTTGGGTGTGGATTCATTTGACATGCCGGACGGCGTGAACAATATTGACCAGCTCATTGCGTATATCAAAGAAAACGGATTTGAAGGTTTTGAGGTGTGGGTGGATGATGACGGCGATGGGGTCAAGGATGAGGGTGAAATCAAAACCTTGGAAGAATTAATGGGGGAAGACGCATTTGACGCATTCATCAACGGCATTGTGCACAAGGACCAGGGCACCTTGACATTCGGCCAAAATCAGGACGGGGAGGCCATGTTTTCCCTGCAGATGAAAATGAGGGATGCGGACGGCACGTTACTGGGTTTTGTGGGCGTGAACTGGAGCCCGGAGGAAGGATTTTTGTCAGTGGGATTGTCTGTGAATTTGGCAAACCAGGAAGTACGTGAATTATTTCTGGACTTTTTCATTGAAGTGCTGGGCTTGGATGAAAGCACAAGTCTGGAAGAACTGGATGAGGCCATTCTGAACAATGATGAATTGTTTGAAGCCATGAAAAACATCTTTTTGGAAGATCCTGACAATGCGGAAGAGCGGATCTCTCTGTATGACTTGTGCGGCGGGGATGCGTTTTTTGAAGCTTTGAAAAACGGAAAAATCGACTGGTCAGTGAGCAGCTTGAATTTCAGCGTTGATAAGGAAGGCAATGCTGTGGTGACCCTGTCCATTGCCGTGACTGACGGGCATAAGATTCTCGGACATATCACAGCGTCCTTTTCGGAAAAGACGGATGGGCCGGAGGGACCCCAAGAGGCAACCCCCATTGGTTTGCCCTCAGCCAAGACTTTTGATTTACGAAAAGCGGCTGATATTGTCCCCGGTGATGACACCAGTGACAGTGAGGTGAATAGATTTCAAATCTTTATTTCACCCAATCTGGAAAACGAACAAGTGCGCGAAATGATGCTGGACTTTTTTATCCGGATCTTTGATTTGGACGAAGACACCACTTTGGAAGATTTGGAAGAAGCCCTGCTCAATAACACTGAACTCTATGAAAAAATGAAAGACATTATGGTGGAAGTGAAAAACCAGGAAACAGGGGAAATGGAAGAAATCTCCTTGTATGACATGTGCGGGGGCGATGAATTTTTCAAGGCGCTTGAAAACGGTGAAATTGACTGGTCCAAGAGCAGCATGAGTTTCGGGTTTGATGACACAGGCCATGTGGTGATCAATGGGGCTCTGGCCGTGCGCACGGAAGACGGGATTATCGGCC
>JANQER010000423.1 GCA_028278255.1 Elusimicrobiota bacterium
AACCGGTGCTTGCTGACGGCAGGCACCGGTTGTCTATGCCATGAACGCATCCATCTACGCCTGGAAAACTGATATTTTATTCAAGCGAAAAAGCGCGACTAAGGGAAAAATAAAACTTGTGGAAATGCCTGAGGAAAGATCTGTGGACATTGACAGTGAATTGGATTTCAAGCTTGTACAATATTTAATGAAGGAGAAAAATAGCCATGGGATTTCCTGACAAGTTCAGACTGGATGGAAAAACAGCTGTTGTGACGGGCGGGGCCGGTCTTATTGGCGCGGCTCTTTGCAGAGGATTGGCAGAATCCGGGGCCAAGGTCTATATCGCCGAGGCTGACATGCAGCGGGCACATCTTCTTAAAAAGCGATTGAGCGCTTGCGGGCATTCAATAGAATCAATCAAAATGGATATTGCCAGAGTCAGTTCAATCATAAGCGGCATAAAAAAAATAAAGAAAACAGCTCAAAAAATTGACATATGGATCAACAACGCGTACCCCCGCACATCAGATTGGGGGCAGCCTTTTGAAAAAGTACAGCCATTGTCCTTAAAGAAAAACATTGATAGCCACATGAACGGCTATTTTCATTGTTGTCAAAAAATATTTACAGTCATGAAGAACCAGAAATCCGGGGTCATTGTTAATATCGGTTCCCATTACGGGGTGTTGGGGCCGAATTTTAGTGTGTATAAAGACACAGCCATGACAATGCCTGCGGCTTATGCGCTGATCAAAGGCGGGATTGTTAATTTTTCACGATACCTGGCCACTTACGGTGCTGCCCATCACATCAGGGTCAATGCCGTTTGTCCCGGAGGTGTGTACAATAAACAAGACAAACGGTTTGTGGCCCGTTATAAAAAGCTTATCCCATGCGGGCGAATGGCATTGCCCGATGACGTTGTTGGGCCTGTTGTTTTTCTCTGCTCAGACGCTGCTTCTTACATGACTGGTCAGGTTGTTATGGTTGACGGCGGATTATCCGCCTGGTAAATAGGCAAGGAGACCGCTGACATTTTTTCATATTGACAGACCCGTCAAAAAGCACTGATATCATAGAAAGGAGCGCTTCATGGCCAACACAAACTTGATCAAAAAAGAAATGGATACAATCCGCAAAGGCGCGCCGTTTTTCTTTGAAAACGCATTTTACCTCAAAGCCCAGCCGCAGCGGTTGTCAAAGCTTTTCTGTCATTTTGAGGCATACAAAATGACGCGTCACATTCCAGGAGCAATTATTGAATGCGGTGTGTTCAAAGGCGCTTCGCTCAGCCGGTTTGCCAAGATGCGGGCCATTTTCAAGCAATCACGGTCAAAAAAAATTATCGGGTTTGATATGTTTGGGAAATTTCCCGAGGCAGATAAAGAGGGCGGCTGCGCAGACGCGCGCGCCCGGTTGAAATTTATCTCCGAGGCAGGCATGCAAAGCGTGCCTCCGGCTGTTCTGATGGCTTTCCTTAGAAATTGTCATGTGGCTGACAACATCCAGCTCATTCCCGGGGATATTTCCGCGACACTGCCGCAATATCTCAAAAAGAATTCACGGGTTCGGTTTTCCTTGGTCAACATCGACGTTGACCTATACGAGCCGACCAAAAGTTGCCTTGAATGCTTGTATCACAGAGTCATGCCAGGCGGCATGATTTTGCTGGATGATTATAACGGCTTCCCCGGCGCCACAAAAGCCATCAATGAATTCTGTCGTAAAAACAAAGGCATTCGTCTTAGGACCATGC